>JBAXNZ010000099.1:0-4151 GCA_037133515.1 bacterium | reverse complement strand
CACTACCTACTCCTATGAGCGTTATGATGCCTGGAGGAAGCCACAGGGAAGAGTAGATGAGCAGATCTATTTCCCTGCGAAAAACTTTGAAAGCTCTACCTTTGGTTTGCAGTGGTCGGATAGAATAGGGGACCTGAATTATACCCTTAACTATCTTAATGGCTATTATTATTCTGCCAGAAACTATACTATCTTCTTGGGCGGTAACCCTAACGTACCCTCTACTGCTAGCTGGCGGGTAACCAGGACATTCAAACGTTATCAGGTGTACGGCGGTTCATTTAATAAGAGCTTTACTAACTCGGGTCCTTTGCAGGGCATTACCTTTAGAGGTGACGCGGCCCTTTATAAAGACGAGCCTATCTACATAGGTGATCCGACCATAGCCTCCGCTAAGGCTATTAAGCGTTGGGATAACGTCTTTTGGCTGATCGGGGCAGACAAGTATATCTTTACTAAATGGATGCTAAGCGTACAGTATGCGCAGTATATTCTAGAACACGCCAAAGATAAATCCCTGGGGCTTCCTACCCAGCAACAGTATCCTATGAATGCCTTCACCTATGGTTTTGCTGACCAGGTAGAGAATATTTTTAGCGTAAAGCTCTCAACTAATTTCATGAATGACCGCCTCAAGCCAGAGATTCTTTGGAGCGCTACCGACGATAACCAGGGTAGGATATCGCCCAAGGTGAGCTATGAACTTAAGGATAACCTTTTATTGACTTTGGGTGTACACTATTTCTACGGCAGCCTGATGGATTCCAACGGTCAGTATCGCGATCAGAGCCAGATTTACAGCAATATAAAGTACAGTTTTTAAGTCAATCTCTTAATCAAAGAATAACGCCCTTCTCTTAAAACAGAAGGGCGTTATTCTTTTTATGGTATAATATAACCTTATGAATAAGCAGAATAAAATAAGAAAGAGCCTGCGTTTTTCTTTTCTGGACGGAGTATTTGCCTCCTGCATGACCGGCCTGACTGCAGAGTATTTTACCCCTTATGCCCTGGCGCTTCAGGCGACTACAAGCCAGATCGGCTTGCTTGCTGCAGCGCCCAACCTTGCCTCATCACTCGTGCAATTAAAAGCAGCTGACATAACTGATAAACTTAGGAGCAGAAAAAAGACCATGAATATCTTTGTCCTGCTGCATACGCTGATGCTCTTGCCGGTGATCCTGGTACCATTTATTTTTAAGCTGCAGCCGGTTTACTTCTTAATACTTTTTATTACTTTATTCACCTGTTTCAATGCCTTTTCTATCCCTGCCTGGTCCTCGCTTATGTCAGACCATATACCGAACACTCGCCGCGGCAGGTATTTTGGCTGGCGTAGTAAGGCCCTTTCTATAATTACTATTTTGAGTTCTTTCTTAGCCGGGCTTATCCTGCAGGTATTTAAGCGGGATATCTTGAAAGGATTCCTGTTGGTTTTTAGCCTTGCTTTTATTGCCAGGATTATCTCCTGGTATTTTCTCTCTCGGATGTATGAGCCTGCCTTTAAAATAAAAAAAGAGGCGTATTTCAGCTTTTTGGATTTTGTAAAGCGCATCAGGAAGTCTAATTTTGCCAAGTTTGTGGTATTTGTGGCCAGCCTTAACTTCTGTGTCTACATAGCCTCGCCTTTCTTCTCGGTCTTTATGCTGCGTGACCTTAAATTTAATTATCTTACCTACACCATGGTGGTTATTGTGGTGACAGCGGCGCAGATATTGACCATCGACCGCTGGGGCAGGCACGCGGATAGGGTAGGAAACCTTAAGGTTATCAGGCTCACCTCCTTGTTCATCGCCACTCTTCCCTTATGGTGGATTATTTATAGGCATCCCATATATCTGGTTTTTGTCCAAATTTTGGGAGGGTTTGCCTGGGCGGGGTTTAACCTCTGCGCTACTAATTTTATTTATGATGCTGTGACCCCGGAAAAGAGGACGCGTTGTATCGCCTATTTTAATGTTTTTACCGGGGTTGCCATATTTCTGGGCGCCTCTTTAGGAGGTTTTCTAGTAAATATCTTGCCTGAGCTTTTCGGGCACAGGATCCTAAGCCTTTTTCTTCTGGCGGGGTGCTTAAGGTTTCTGGTTATATTTTTATTCTCCGGTAGGATACGCGAAGTCAGGAGTATAGAGCATATCAGCAGCAGAGACCTGTTTTATAGCGTTGTGGGCCTGCGCCCGTTAAGGGAGGCTTAAGCATGCAGGATATAAAGGAATTAAATCTAGAAGAGCTGACAAGGATTTTAAAAACCTGGCAGGAGGAGAGTTTCCGTGCCGGACAGGTCTTCTCCTGGGTATATAAAAAAGGGGCGAAGGATTTTGATTCCATGAGTGACCTGTCTTCTGGGCTAAGGTTAAAATTAAAAGAGAATTTTTCTTTTGGTTTGCTCAAGCTGCTTGACAAGCGCCTCTCAGCTGACGGTACCCAGAAGTTCCTCTTTGGCCTTGCGGATAAAGGCTCTGTAGAGGCAGTAAGTATTCCCGCGGAGAGCAGGGTCACGGGCTGCCTATCTACCCAGGTCGGCTGTAAATTTGCCTGTAGCTTTTGCGCCAGTGGCCTGCATGGTTTTAAAAGAAATCTTTCGGTTGCCGAGATTTTAGAGCAGGTCCTATTTATTAAAGACAGCTCCAAGGCCAAAAAACTTACCCATCTTGTATTCATGGGGACTGGCGAGCCGCTGGATAATTATGACAACCTGCTTAAATCGATAAGAATAATTAATTCTAAAGATGCCTTTAATATCGGGGCGCGCAGGATTACCATCTCAACCTGCGGGATTACCCCAGGGATAAAAAGACTGGCTGAAGAAGGGTTGCAGATAGAACTTTCTGTATCTTTACACGCAAGCGACGATAAGACCCGCTCAAGGATCATGCCGATAAATAAGCGTTATCCACTAAAGGCGCTGCTTGAGGCCTGTCGAGAGTATATCAAAAAGACTAACCGTCAGATAACTTTTGAGTATGTTTTGATCCGAGGATTAAATTCTAATTTGCAAAGTTCAAGAGAATTGGGTAGAATATTAAGGGGCTTAATCTGTAAGGTTAATCTTATCCCGGCTAATTTTGTAGAAGAGCTAAGGATAGCCCCACCGAATAAACCAGAGGCACTTTATTTTAGAGACTCCCTTTTAAAGGCAGGGATTAACGTAACCTTAAGGAAGCCGCGCGGTGAGGATATAGAGGCTGCCTGCGGACAGCTGAGATTAAAGCATGAAAACAGAATATAGAAGATTAATCTGCGTATTTACTCTATTACTCGTGGTTTCTTTATCCGCAGGTTGTACTAGAAAAGAGATTGTGAACCTGCATTCTAAGGGAAAGAATATTATTTGTTTCGGAGATAGTATTAGTTTTGGTTACGGGGTGAATCCAGGAGAGGATTATCCTACTGTTCTTTCTAAGTTGGTGGCTATTCCGGTTATCAATGCCGGCCTTGACGGCGATACTTCAAGAGACGGGTTAAGGCGTATAGATATTGATGCGTTGGATAAAGAACCGCTTCTGGTAATCGTAGAGTTCGGAGGGAACGATTTCTTAAAAAAACTCCCTAAGGCAGATACATTGAAAAACGTCTCGCAGATGGTGGATAAAATTCATGCCAAAGGAGCAATGGCAGCGATTGTTGATATCAGCGCAGGCATGTTTTTTAGGGATTACCGTATTGCCCTGCGTAAGCTCGCCAGCGAAAAAGGGGTGATCTTTATACCTTCCATCTTGAAGGGTATAATTACCTCCCCGCAACTCAAGAGCGACTTCCTGCATCCGAATGCAGATGGTTACGTTATTGTCGCCAAGAGGGTTTACCGCGTCATTCTTCCCTACCTGAAACAGAACGGACTATTCAATAAAAATAAAAGATAAAATTTAGTGCCGGAGAAGGGACTTGAACCCCCATGAGGTTGCCCTCGGCAGCTTTTGAGGCTGCTGCGTCTGCCATTCCGCCACTCCGGCAATATTTAGTGTTGACGGGTGTTATTTTATATTCTAAAATAGCAAAGGTAAATAGATTTAATTGGACCAACATGGGGCCGTAGCTCAGCTGGGAGAGCACTTGCATGGCATGCAAGGGGTCGAGAGTTCGATCCTCTCCAGCTCCACTTTTTTAGATCCCCGCTTTTGCGGGGATGATGGATTAAAAACAAGGGGACG
>JBAXNZ010000098.1:0-4183 GCA_037133515.1 bacterium | reverse complement strand
AAGCGGGGCGATTTCGTGTTCATCCTGGATACTACGGCCAAGGTTAAGTCTTTGGACGAATATAAAAACGGCATTCTGGTCACCAAAAGCAAAGTAATAGTCAAGACTAAGAAATCAGATGTTGAGTCTGAGCTGAAAGAATATGATTTATCCAAAGTGCAGTCATTCCTTATCCGCCAGGGAAACACCGCCAAAGGCATCATTGCCGAAGTAACAAGCGGGAAGAAGACCTTTTCCTTGAGTTTCGGCCTGCTTAAGCCCTGGCTTAAGCTTATCTATGTGGGTGTCTTTTCCGGCCTGTTAATATGGCTTTTTATTTACTACCTGAACGCCAAGATCATTTTTGCTTTGATTTTTACTGTCTTTGCCCTGATCGTCAATAAGATATTTAAAGCCGGTTTGACTTACGCTAAATTGCTGAATATCTGCCTTTATGCGCTCACTCCCGCAACAGCAGTATCGTTCATAATTATGCTGATAGGCATTAAGATTCCTCTTCCCTGGCTGCTTCATCTTTTGCTTTTTGGCATTTATCTGGTTTTGGGGATAAAGAGCGTCAGGGATAACCCAGAGATCCAGGAGCCCAATGCTTGATTTAAGGTTTATCCGCGAAAATCAGGATTTAGTAAAAAAAGCGCTCAAGGACCGCAATCTAAAGCTTGACCTGGATGATATTATGCGCCTGGATGAAGAGCGGCGCAATTATCTTTCCGAGGTTGAGAGCCTGCGCTCAGAGAAGAATAAGGCAAATGATGAGATCGGCGCCTTGCTTAAGGCCAAGAAAGATACAAAAGAAAAGATTGTTTCTATGAAAGCGATCTCAGAGAAAACCGGTGAACTGGAAGATAAGCTTAGCCTTATAGAGAAAGAGCTGGACCAGAAGATTTTAACCATTCCCAATATCCCGCACTCATCGCTTCCCGTGGGAGACGCATCGAATAATAAAATAGTGCGTAGTTGGGGAGAGGAGAAGAAATTTGACTTTAAACCTCTCTCTCACACTGAATTAATACAGAGCCTGGATATCATAGATCTTCCGAGGGCAACCAAGATAACTGGCTCAAATTTTATCCTCTATAAGGGCCTAGGCGCTAAATTAGAGCGGGCGCTGATAAATTTCATGCTTGACCTGCATACCAAAAAGCACGGCTACACCGAAGTCTCCCCGCCCTTTTTAGTGAATCGTGCCTCTATGATTGGCACAGGCCAGCTTCCGAAACTAGAAGAGGATATGTACAGGCTAAAAGATGACGACCTGTTTCTTATACCTACGGCAGAGGTCCCGGTAACTAATATTTTTCGCGATGAAGTATTAGAGGAGAAGGCGCTGCCGATTTATTACACTGCCTATACTGCCTGTTTCCGCAGAGAGGCCGGCTCTTACGGTAAAGACACCAAGGGTTTAATCCGCGTGCATCAGTTTGACAAGGTAGAGATGGTCAAGTTCGTAAAACCGGAAAGCTCTTATGATGAATTAGAAAAATTAGTAGCTGACGCAGAGGAAATCTTGCAGGCTTTAGGTTTGCAATACAGGGTAGCGATGCTCTCGACCCAGGATTTAAGCTTTGCCGCCAGCAAATGTTATGATCTTGAGGCGTACGCTCCTGGGATAGGCAAGTGGCTTGAGGTTTCAAGCTGCAGCAACTTTGAAAGCTTTCAGGCCAGGCGCGCCAATATCAAATTTAAGAGAGAGGGTACTAAGAAGCTAGATTTTGTGCATACCCTGAACGGCTCAGGCGTAGCCCTGGCGCGTACGGTGGTGGCGATATTAGAGAATTATCAACAGAAAGACGGGACAGTTTTAATACCCGAAGCATTAAGGCCTTATCTTGACGGTTTACGTACGATTACCGTCAATCCTTGAGCGTAGCGAAAGGATCTGATGGAAGAGAAAGAATTTCCTAAGTCGGAATCAGCAGGTAGCTTAAAATCTAAGCTTGGCGGACTTTATAATCGTTCTTTCAGTATTATTAAGCTTATCCTGGGGATTTGTCTTCTGCCTTTTGTTTACTCAGCTACCAGGGCGTTCCTGAATGAAGGCAGCGTCTTAGATAAGGCAACCAGTTCATATTTCTATAGCGGGCTGGTCAGTTTTCTCGTTGTTTACCTCTTTATCTATGAGCCAGTGATAATTTACGCCAGGGGGCAGAAGATATTAGAGGCGATCTTTCGTTTTTTCACTCCGCTGGTAAAGGTAGCTCCGTATCTCTTGCCGATATACACTATACTCCTGCTTGTTTTGTATCCTCTCTATGTCAATTTCAATAAGTCTGCTAATACTTTGAGAATCTTTATGCTGTTGATTGGCTTTAGTATTGCTCTTCATTTGGTCTTTAGCGCCAAGTCGCTGCGCTCAAAACAGGGAGATTTCCTCAAGTCCAATTATATATTCGGTTTTTCCTTTGTTTATATTATCAATATCGCCATACTTGCTCTAGGTTTTAGCCTGTTTTTTCCGAAATATTCTTTTGTCAATTTCTGCAATCAGACTTTTGAGCTCGCCCAGGGTATTTTTACGGCGGTACTCAAGCAGCTTTTTCTTTAGGAGGCGTGGCTGAGTGGTTGAAAGCGACGGTCTTGAAAACCGCTGAGGCCGCAAGGTCTCCGAGGGTTCGAATCCTTCCGCCTCCGCCAGAATATATATGGAGAGTTGGCAGAGTGGTCGAATGCGGCGGTCTCGAAAACCGTTGTCGTCGTAAGACGATCGGAGGTTCAAATCCTCCACTCTCCGCCATTGCTTACATTAATGTAAGCAATGGCGGATCCTGAAGCAATGTGCTTTTAGGATCTACGGTACCTTTATGGCACTTTATAAACAGGCCCACACATGAAAGAAGTCTTATCTATAATCCTAGGAGGAGGCCGGGGTACCAGGCTTTATCCTCTGACTAAATACCGGGCAAAGCCTGCGGTGCCGCTAGCCGGTAAATACCGCCTGATCGATATTCCGATCAGCAACTGCCTTAATTCCGGCCTCAACCGCATAGTTATCCTTACTCAGTTCAATTCCGCCTCCTTAAACCGCCATATCTTCCGCGCCTATAAATTTGATTATCTCTCCGAAGGTTTTGTGGAGGTTGCTGCCGCTGAGCAGTCTATGGAGCACGGGGACTGGTTTCAGGGTTCGGCAGATGCGGTAAGAAAGTCTTTTAAGCATTTCAGTGACCCGCGCATAAAATATCTGGTTATTCTCTCCGGTGACCAACTCTACAAGATGAATCTTATGGATATGTTGAAATTCCATATAGAGAAAAACTCTGAAGTTACGGTGGCCTGCAATCCTGCCAGCATAGAGGAATTTAGATACCTGGGGATTATGGGCATAAACAATGAGCAGCGGATTAAGAAATTTCTGGAGAAGCCTAAGACGAAAGAAGAGGTCGCGGGCATGGCCATTTCACAGGAAGGCCAGAAAAAACTCCTGGCCTCTATGGGTATCTATATATTCAATAAAGATGTCTTGTTCGATCTGTTAAAGGACGCCTCGAAGGTAGACTTTGGCCGGGAGATAATCCCGCAGGCGGTAAAACATAGAAAGACCCACGCCTTCATACATTATGGTTACTGGAGGGATATCGGTTCTATCCAGGCCTTCTATAAAGAAAATATGGCTTTTACTAATCCTAATCCTCCGCTAGATTTATTTGATGAGGATTGGCATTTTTTCACCCGGCCGCGCCATCTTCCGCTTTCAAGGATCTCCGACTGTTCGATCAAGTCATCGGTAATTGCCGACGGGGTCATAATAGATAAGGCCAGAATAGCGCATTCAGTAGTGGGGCTACGCAGCCGTATCGGTTCAGGCACGGTTATTGAAGATTCTATTTTGATGGGTAACGATTATTACGGTAATGCAGGTTCAGGCCCGAGGATAGGCAAGGACTGCCTGATCAAAAAAGCAATTGTAGATAAAAACGCAAAGATCGGAGATTGCGTAAGGTTGATTAATACAAAAAAGATGAATGATTTTGAAAACGAATATTGTGCGATCAAAAACGGGATCATTGTTATTCCTAAGAATACGGTTATCCCGCCGGGGATAGTGATATAGATGTCTTGAGGTCCTCATCCCGCTAAAGCGGGCCGAGGACCAATTTGTATATTTCTGATAGAAGCAAATTGGAGAGGTGCCGGAGCGGTCGAACGGGCATGTCTGGAGAACATGTGAGCCGCAAGGCTCCCA
>JBAXNZ010000097.1:0-4186 GCA_037133515.1 bacterium | reverse complement strand
CTCGGCCCTGGGCATTAAAATATTCCGGCAGGCAGGGGTATATTTTTGAGTTGGGGGTATCAAGGGCCATTTTATAGATAGAATTTATGACTTCATAGCCTTCTTTTACAGGGCCCTGTTTATATAGGGCATAGGTGAACATCACACACATATGATTGAAGAACGCCCCGTTTTCTTTGTCTCCGTAGATAAAAGAGAAGGCGCGGCCTAAGTTGAGCTGCTCTTCTTTAAAATCGGTATTCAGATGAAAACCGCCGAACACCTTGTCTTTTAGGTGCCTTTTGGAATTCTTAATCAAAAAGCTGGCCTGTTTTTTTGTGGCAATACCTGCTAAGAGCGGAAAGGCCTGCCCGGCCAGGGTCATACGCATTACCCCGCCGATATTTCCCTCTACCTTTTGCTTACGGTTATCGTAATAACCATTAAAGAATCCTTCCTTAAGCCAGGCGTCTTTACGTATATGGCTATACATCCAGTCAGCCTTATCTTGCAGGTCGCGGATTACCTTCTTTTTATCAAGGATTATTTTTTTGCCCGAAACCCTTCCTTTTACGCTCTGGAAATACTTTTCTAAGATCCTGCGCTTAGCCGGTACTTTAGAGTAATCTATTTTTTGGCTGGTGAGGGTGTCAAAAAGAGGCAGGGCCTCTTTTAAGATGGCTAATTTTTTTTCCGGCAGCCGCTCGATTATCTCTGCCAGGGTCCTTAAATTCTGCGCGTACATAGAGCTGAAGGCTACGCTCTCACCGTGCTCCCTTGCCATATCCAGGCCGTCGTTCCAATCCGCGCCTTCAAGAAGAATAAAATTATGCGCACCCACATTAAAAAACTGCACCAGGTTTTCTATCAATAGGTGCTCCAAGATAGTGCCTTTATATATCCGGCCGGAGCTGGCTTTAAGCCGGTTTCCTTCTTTGGGGTCCCAGTTTAAATCCTGCCCTTTGCTTCTGGCCGATTGCCTGTCTTTGAAATAGGTAGCCTGTTGTAAAAGGATTCTAAGGTCAGCGCTCTGATGGATATAAAGCTGAGTGGTAAATAAAGGCCAGATAGCGTGGTCCATCCAGACCCTGGCGATATTATTGCGGTCGGCGATAAACTCGCCCGGTTTTTTACCGATAATAGTTGCGTTTGAGCCGTCAATGCGCACCCCGCAGAAATTATTGATCAGAAATTTCCTGGCTTCCTCTGGGTTGTTTAAGGTCAGTGAGAGGCAGTCTTGCCAGAGGTCGCGCCAGCCCCTGCCGCCTTTTCCGTAATCGAAATCAGGCAGGAAGGAGCAGCCGAATATCCTGCGCAGAACCGGCTGGATATTTACCCACTGGATCCAATTATCAAAATCGCGCTTCTTGGTCTCTATTTTTATCTGCGTGCCTTTTTTATGCCACCAGGCTTTATTTTCATCAAGCGCCTCATAGATTTTATTTAGCGTATTGAATTTTTTAAAGATAGAGTTTATTTCTTTCTCATCTTTTGCTATACCTAATAGCAGTATATAAGAAGCGGATTCACCTGTCTTAAGCAGCATGGATTTGAATCTTAATCCGGCCATTGCCTCTTTGCCTTGGATGGGGGTGTTTTTCGGGGGAGGAGAGTTTTTAAAGACAGCATTCGGAGATTCCAGGTCGGAATCCTCTCCGTTAAACCCCTCCTGGGTAGGCCAAAGATATTGCGGGGCACCTTGCTTTTGGTCCATGCCTAATACAAAATAACAGGTTGAATTTTTCTCATGGCCTGACTCGTTAAATGAAAGGGTGGGCTTTACTATGATGCCGTATTTATCCTTTTTGATGCGCTGTAAAAGAGAGGTAACCTGGCGGTGGTCATGAAGGTTATGGGCAGGCCTGGCGAACATAGGTATGGCCGCAGTAGGAGAGAACCTTAAGGGCTTAGCCGAAATATTGGTTAAGGTCACCAGCATCAACTCTACCGGTTCCCCTGATGCAGGCATAAATGAAAGTATCTCTGATTTAAGCCCGGCCTTTTTATTTCGGCGGGTTACTTTATGCCAGAGTAATCCCGCCTCAAGGGTGAAGGTATCGTATTTCTGTATATCTTTATTATTTTTTGCAACCCCGGTAGCCGACCATATTTTATCTTGAGCTAAGTATACCCAGAAGTTACGGCTGGAGCGCAGGTTTTGAAGCGAGAAGCGCGAAACCGGTTCCATTAAAAAAGAGTTGAAATCAGTCTTTATGTCTCCGTGTAGGTCAGGAGAGAGCGAGGACATGATGGGATGGGTATTACAGAGGGGAAAATACAGGGTATTTATTTTCCCTGCAGCCTCAGAAGAGAAACTACCAAAATTATCCGTGAATCTCCAGAGTGGTTTTTCCATAACGGCCTTCAATCTATCATACCGGGATTGTTTTTGCAAGATTTTTTACCCGCGCGGCTATCTAATATATTGACTTTAAGCTCTGCATTTGTATAATATCAGTTAACCCGTATAAAAACATGCAAAATCCATTAAGATTAAAATCAATAGAGGATTCTTCAGTAATCAGGAAGTTTTCTGTTTTATTTACCCTGATGACCCTCCTGCCGTTTTTGCTTTTGGCAGGCGCATTTTTATTTTTTGTGCAAAACGGGCGGGTAACAATAAACCCGGACCTCTTGTTCTGGTCGGTTATCATAGTCGGTTTATTTGCCTTTATAGGTTTCTTGAGCATGCGCAAGACCTTCATGAATTTAATGACCGTATCCAAAGACGCCAAGGATATTCTGGCGGGGGACTTAACCAAGCGCATTAGTATAAAAGGTAGCGGCAGTAATGAGGTTACCGAACTCGCCAAGACCTTTAACGGGGTAGTGCAGCAGCTGGAGAGCAATATTAGGCAGCTAGAGAAGTCCAGGAGCATGCTGCAGGGAGTGCTTTTGCGGGTAGCCAGCGGAGTATCCTCTGCTGAGAATATTGATGCCTTCCTGGACCTGATACTGGAGACTACCGTAGATGCGCTGGATGGAAAGCGCGGTTTACTTTTGCTTATTGATGAAGAGAAGAACGAGCTGATTATAAAGAGTTCCTTTGGTCTGGGAGCCGCTTATTTAAAAGACAGCCGTATCCCTGTAGATGATGAAGTGGTGAGCTGGGTGATTAAGCAGAAGAAGCCGCTGCTTATCCCCCGGCTGCATAAGATAGCCAGCATAGAGAGTACTAGCGCTGCTTTTGAGCCGCCCCTGATTTGCACTCCCTTGATGTTTCAAGGTAGGATTATAGGAGCGATTTCCGTAAGCGGCAAGAAGCAGGATGCAAACTTTGAGGAAGATGAATTAATAGTCCTTTCTAACCTGGCCTCTCAGGTGGCTTTAGCCCTTGAGAACTCCAGGCTTAACTACGATAACCAGAAGACATACTTAGAGACAGTTACTGCCCTGGCCTTGGCAGTTGAGGCGCGCGATACTTATAGCCGCGGCCATTCTGACCGTGTAAGTATATGTTCCGTCAAGATAGCGCAGGCCTTAGGGTTGGAACCTCAGCGGATCAAGGCTATTAAAGAGGCTGCCCAGTTGCATGACGTAGGTAAGATCGGGATAAGCGATGATATCCTTAAAAAGCCTGGTTTTTTAAATGACTTTGAGCGCAAGATCATCCAGCAGCACCCAGCTATCGGAGAGGGGATTATCGTTCCTCTACATGGCTTCTCGCATTTAAGGGATCCTATCCGGCATCATCATGAATGGCTTAACGGAGAAGGTTACCCCGACCACCTTAAAGGCGATGAGATATCGCTTGAGTCGCGCATTCTAACCGTTTCGGACAGCTTTGATGCCATGACTACTGATCGTCCTTACCGCAAGGGCCTGACATTGGAACAAGCCAAGGAAGAATTATTAAGGTATGTAGATTCCCGCTACGATAAAAGGGTTGTAGATGCCCTGATCGCCTCCCAGAATATCCTCTGATACCTATTAAAAAAGAATAGCCGTTTAGGATTGACTATTACAGGTCGAGTTGGTATAATTGTAAAATTAGATTAATAAAAGAAATCAGGATTGTGCCGATGTAGCTCAGTTGGTAGAGCAGCGCTTTCGTAAAGCGCGGGTCGGTGGTTCAATTCCACTCATCGGCTCTCTTTATAAATATGTCCAGATTCAGAGAGGTATTTAAAAACCGCAATTTCTTTTTTCTCTGGTTCGGCCAGATCATCTCTCAGCTTGGGGATAGGCTGAACCAGATGGCCTTGAT
>JBAXNZ010000096.1:0-4241 GCA_037133515.1 bacterium | reverse complement strand
GCCCAATGGCGCATCTCTTCAGAAGAAACCCTTTCTCCGCCGATAATCACTATAGTGGGGTTGTCTTCAAAATTGACTCCGCGACCAGCTTCGGGACCTGCCAAAATAATTTTCTTCGAAGCATCTTCTCCTTTTCGGATACTTTCTACATCTTTGCTATCAAATACTTGGACCAATTTTCCGAGGCCGGCTTCAGTAAGCGCTCTTTCCATGCGTATTACAGAATCAGTCTCAGGATAAAGCAAAATAACTCTCTGCCCTTTATCTAAAGATTCCTGGATAACTCCTTTAGTTGTTTGAACATCGGTATTTTCTACTATTCTGAATTCTGCATGCTCGGGTAAAGAACCTGCATCCTTATATAACCCTCCTTGCTCCACATATCGCAACCCTAATTTAGCTTCCAAAGCAGGTATAGAAGATGCTGGGGTAGCGGTTATACCTGCTACCCTTTTACCGGTAAACTGCTGTAAAGAAAATGCCCTTCGGCTTGTCTGGGTAGTTATCCTTATGTCGCCAACATCCAGATTTGTTCCATGGCGAGCATTATATTCAAGGGTTGCGGCAACGACTTTTACAAAATTAGACTGAACAAGTTCAGGATCTGCTATTCCTTGGTCTACTGCTGAAACTAATCGCGGCTTTCCGTCTTCTTTATCTACATATAAAGTTAAGAAGTCTCTTGCGCCGAAAGTATCTAACATGCCTTCAAATACACTCTGAACCAAACCTGCCTCATGCCCTTTAAATGCCTCAAAGATAGCCTTTGATAAAAGCAGCCTGCCGCTTGTAATATTACCCGTTCCTTCCATACCATCGCGATAAAACACTTTCATGCCTTTTGAAGCTAATTCTTCAAAACTTTCCTTCTGGCCTCCTCTTTGCTGTTCAAGAAGATCGGTTTTTGTAATCTCTCCCTTTTCCAGCATCGCACGCGCTTTAGTAAATATTTCTTGAACCTGCTGAGCGGGATATTGATATTCTTTGCCTGCGACCTTAAGAGTGGTATGGCCAGCTGACTGGGTAAATTGAATATTCTCCATACCAATAGTATCCACTTCATCCGCTATCAAGCTTACTTTTTGGCTTTCATTCCTTAAACTCTTAAGGGCATCCATAAGCTCAGGAACATCTTTTAGATATCCCTCTGCAGTAAGGTGCAAGAACCCAAAGGCCTTTATTGAAATCACGTCAAGGGTATCTCTATCCAATAATCCTCTAGCTATCTCCTTGGCTTGGGCTCTAGCCCCGCCAATATTTCCTGATTTTTCCAGGTCGTGCAACCTGTCTATCTCTGTATCCATATTAACGATATCTAACTTACGGCCCTCTTGCACGCCTCTTTGTTTAACAAATTCTCTATTAGAAACTGCAAACCCAATTGATCTGTCTTCAGAAACATAAGCAGGATTCAATGCGCTATTCGCTGTTAATATAATGCCCTTGTACCCTTCTCTCGTGACAAGATAAAGCTGAGCATCGGTCACTACAAATGTTTTACCTTTACCATTATCTATTGCCGTAAGAATACCTTGATCTGTCGGACCGTAAGGACGAGTTAAAATTTCTGCGGCACCTATTTGCAATTTACCTTTTCCTTCGTTATAATCATTACCTCTTGCTAAATTGTGGCTTTCTTCAAAGAAACTTAACCTATCGTTAACTTTTTCTATTCTCTCTGGCCCATTTGCAGAAAGGCCGGCTAACCTATTTAATTCTTCAGGCGTAGCTGGACGCTCTGGCCTGGCTTCAGGTGTTCCGGCGGGCTGCTTGTTTTTACCTAACTCTTCCGCTATCTTTTTCGCTAAAGGATCTTTAATTTCATAACCGGGCTCTGAATACATTTCGCCATCGCCAAGTATTTTTCTAACTTCAGCGCCAGGCGCCCCCGGCCCCTCGCCTGTGCCTAGACCTGGCTCCGACGATAAAGGTTTAGAAGTTTCTACCTTAGGAGCAAAGGTCTTGATTTGATCGTAAGGAGTAAATTCTTTCGCATCGGGACCTACAACATAATCTTGACCTTTAATTTCTGCGAATCTGGCTATGCCTTTATTAGCTTCGGTTATTACCGCTTTGCCGCCGCCGTCTAATTCTATAGTATCGCCGGCTTCATAATAAGACTTAACAGCTACTTTGTCGCCTTCGATGGGGGTTATGGAAACTCTTGGCTTGCCATCAATTACTGCTCCCGATTCATCAACAAATCTTCCCAGGGCAGGCTTGCCTTCAGCCGCCGGCTGTTCAACTTTTACTCTACCGCCGCCTGCAAGAGTAAGCATATCGCCTGTCTCACCTTGAGGCCTATACTGAGAAGGCCTTACCGCTAAGATAAGCGCTGACCAGCCTGCGGTACCCCGCTCGGTTTTGTTCATACCTGTGGAGATCTGTTCTCTTATAGTTACGTCCGCTGACTCACCGTTTAATTTTGTATATCCTTCTTTACCAAGGTCATAGCCAAGCGGGGCACCGGTAACAATGCCGTCTTTTACCCAAAGCTGAGCTTGAGTATAATCAATATTGGAGGCGCTTGTTCCTTTGCTAGGCGGAATGACTCTGGCCGTAGAACTTACCTCTACCAAAGTATCAACGCCGGTTACAACACCCGCAACTTTAACTAACCCTAAAGGTTCACCCATTAAGACTCTATTCAGAGAAGTAGCGTTAATATATTCCATCTTCTTTGCTAACTTTACCGCTGTTTTTTCTGCCCAGTTAATGGGTTCGCGTGAAATTGTCTTGGTAACCGTAGCTCCTGCTATGAGCGGATTTAAATAAACGCCGTCAAGAGGAGAATTAATAGCTGCTGTTCTAATGGTCTCCTTAAAGCCCTTGGTGAAACTCCTGTTTGAATCTAATATTGGCGCTAACCCTTTAACATCTACTAATCCTTTTTCCATCTCTTCATCTGCAAACCCTCTCATATTAGCAACTTCATAATTCAACATTGTTCCGTGCGGCAAGCGGCCATTTTCAAAGAGATGCGCTATTGATTTATACATACCTGTATATATGGGGAATTGCGTGCCTACGGCAATCCATTTAAGGCCGCCTATTGCGCCGCTCCAGGCAAACTTTTCAGCGCCGGTTAAAACTAAACCATCTATGCCTCTAACTCCTGTTCCTTCTATTGCCTTAGGAGCAAGCGAGCCGAATTTAGTATCTATTTGGTTAAAGATACCTTTAGCGGAGCTAACTCCTAAACCAGCCATAACCGCCCAGAAGCCGCCGCGAAACACTGCAGCTCCGATCTTATTCTTCATATCATTATCCGAGAAAGTAATTCCGTGGATATCTTTGCCGCTATACCCTAATCCCTTTTCAATATAACCTTTCGCAAATTCTGTCGCTACGTTGGCGGTTGCGCCGGTACCAAACAAAGCTGCATAGCGGCCGATGTTTGCTAAGGTCAAACCTTTGATGTCTTGAGTAGTAAAATAGTTGGCTAATTTAACATTCCATTTTGCTCCTGCCAATTCTTTAGGGGTCAGGCCTGCTCCACCTGCTAAGAAACGCGCGCCGAGAGCCAGCTTCATCCAATCAACGGAAGCTTCAAAATTATCCCTAAAACCTTGGCCCTGAGTTAAGCCATAACTAAACCTTCCTGCTCCTGCTGCTAGCGGCCAGGTAGCGTATGAATATCCCTTTGCAGGTGAAAAAGCTTGGCTGAGCAGATTACCTGCTCCGGGGAAAAGATTCCTGACAGAAGAATACGCGCCTAAACCTGTGCCGATAATAAATGGGGTAGAGAAAGCATCGGTAAAAGCTGCAAAATCTTTACTGAAATTACTTGAGAAGCTATCACCATTCATTCCTTGTTTCCACTGATTAACAATCACGCCCCAGCTTCCGCCAACAGTGCCGAGCTGAACGCCATAGTTTAGAGGTGTGGTGACAGCAGCGTATCCTTTTCCTATCGTCCCTTTCAAACTATTATCCGCTACCTTATTCGCAAAAGCCCCCACTAAAGCCCTGGCTGTATTTGCTCCAAAAATAGTAGCAAAGGTAGATAATCTCTGGGTCCAGGATAACCCTTTATTGTCATTGAAAACCCTTGTCCCTACTTCTGCAATTCCCGTGCCTGCTGCAGCTACAGTAGTGCTGGATATAGCGGTATTAATCGCGCCTCTTACGTAAGCATTAGTTGCGGTCTGGAACGTATTACTACCCATGGGGCTGGCAACCGTATTTATCGCCCTACCCAACCACGTATCTCCTGCAATTGGCCCAATGGAACTTACAGC
>JBAXNZ010000095.1:0-4262 GCA_037133515.1 bacterium | reverse complement strand
CAAGAGCCGGCCGATCTCACTTTTTGTAGCATCCAGAATACTGAATGCCTGCTCAGGGATAGCGTATTTGAGACGGAAGACCTTGACCTGGCGGGCATCGGAAAAATTCTTTCCGTAAAGCGCCCTGTACTGGCCCTCGGTCATCACATTATAGATATCGCCTCTTTTCTCATAGGCAAGCGAATTTGAACGCAGCATAATATCAAAAACATCCTTGGCAGGGACATTCTCTACCGAAAGCGTTACCCTGCCCGATACCTGCTGGGTAGGTATGATATTCAAACCTGTCTTCATGGAAAAGAATTTCAGGGCCTCGTTAATATCGATATTGCGCAGGTTCAAAGAAATCTTCGTTTCTTCTCCTACCCTACTGATGCGGTATCCTGCTATATTATCTTCAGCAATGCCTGGCCCTTCAGAAGGGCTATCTTCTGCTTTAAGCCCTAAATGAAAGCAAAAAATAAAAATAAAGATATAAAAAACCAACCCCTTTTTCATTTTAATTCTATCTCTTCGCCGGCGTAACTTAGGATAACCTTGTCCTTGAATACCGCCTCCAATTTAATATTCTCTACGGTCTGGCCCTTTTTTAAGAAATAAGTCCTGTTAACCTTGGTATCTTCAATCATTACGTCAGGGTCTTCTGACCAGGATATACCCACGAGCCTCAGGCCCTGCGTTACGTCCAATATCTTCTGCGAAGGCCCCTTAGCTTCGGGAGTCTTTTTCATCCCCATCCTGAAGATATCCCTCTCCCTGGCCTTTTCTAAATAGTATGAAGCTGCCTTCAAGAATGAACTGGTTTGTGAAGCGCTCCCCTGTTTATCGCTTGAGCCTTTGAGTTCTATCTCCAATATTTTTTTTGAATTCATCACTGCTAAAGTCAAGCTGATGCTAAAATAAACCGCCAAAACCAAAACCACGAGGCGCAAGATACTATTGAGCGCCTTGACGTCGAGCTGATAAGCCTTACCTTCCTTAACATCCTTCTGGAACCTGTCTTTAAAAAAAGCGAACCTGCCCTTAAGCGCTCCGAGAGAGAATATGCTTAATCCATGCCTCTTGATCGCTGCTGCCTGCAGGGAACTACGGCCCCTGGGCTCCTCGATTAAATTAAGCAGCTGCTTCTCTGGTGTTGCCGGCCTCTCTGTTGCCATTTTATTCTTTTACCTCTTCTAATTTATCTAGCTCTGAGGCTGCCTTCCTGGCTCTGGCCTCTGTACGTATAAGCTCCATCTCTTGATAGAGGTCGCGCATCTTATCCTGCATAGATTTATTCTCTGAGTTTATCCTGTCGATTTGCTGCGATGATGAATGAACTGCCACGACCTTTCTAGTAAGCTGCTGGGAGGCTTTTCTCTGCCCTTCACGGGCCAGCCTCAACTCTGTTTTTAATTCTGCGATCTGCATCCTCATAACCTTCAGCGCATTATTTAACTCCGTAAGGCTTTCTTCTTTTTTGTTCAGCACAAGGCTCAACGCCTCTTTTTCCTTATTCGCTTTATCCAGAAGCTCTTTAAGGCTTAAGAACTCCTTGGCCTTGGCGTTTAAATCTATCTCCTTTTTTGTAAGCACTTCGGAGAACTCTGATATTTTATCTCTCATGCTCTCTACGGAAATATTGAGGTCGCTTATCTTTGTATTCAGTTCGGAGATATTTTTCTCATTCCCTCCCCTGATAAGCTTCAGCTGTTCGACCTCAAGCTCCAGGGCCGACTTCTTTTCTTCCACCTCTGTCATCTTAGCTACAATACTAAGCCTCTCCTGCTCTTTGTTAGCAAGCGCGCTGTTTAACTCAGCCACCTTTCTATCCAGAGTCTCATTAATCAATACCTGCCTGTTCAGTTCTTCCTTTATGCTGTTTAATTCGCTACTCAGCGCAGACCTATCCTGCTGGTTCTGGGTAATTTGTTTCTCTAGGTAAGAATTAACATTGACTAGCTCCAAGAACTTATTATTAAGTTCTGTAATCTGGGTCTGGAGCCCTACCTTTATTGCCGCCAGGCTCGATAGCTCATCATCCTTCTGAGAGAATTTTTCTTTATAGCCGTTTATCGAGTTATCCAACTGCGCCTTCAATTCATATTGCGCCTTATTAGCTGTATCCAGTTCTTCTTTTAAGAATGAATTTTCTTTATCCAGGCCCACCAGCTCTTTTTCTCTCGCCTCTAATACGCCGCCAAGCTGAACGGCCTTTTCCTTTAAAGAAATATTCTGGGACTCAATCTCTTTTATATAACCCTTGATGCGGGAGAGGCTTTTTTCCATAGTGAAATTTCTGGTCGTATTTGAGCTCTGGATATTGGGGCCTTGACGTAGCGGCGCGGTAACTTTAGCAATATTATTTGCCTTATGTATGGTAGGCCTAAGCTCTTTCCTATTTGCCTGGCTCAACCCCAGGAATAACCCTCCGATAATCAAAGGTATAAGATAGTATTTTATATTTACGCCCCCCCTTTTTTTTCTTATGTTTATTAGAAGAGTCATTTTTTTAATTAAAAGCTATTTCTTTGCATAAGGGGATCTTTCCTGTTCCATCCCGACCTTATCTCTTCTTCAATCATCTCGCGCATAAAAGCAGCGTCTACTACAAATTTGTTTCTTAAGACCAGGTTTTTTAATGCCCGATGACAGAGCATAGTAATCTGGCGAGGATAGCCGTGGCTATACTGATGTATCTCTTTTAAGGCATCATCCATAAACAAGTGAATGTTCGCCTTATAGCCTGCCTGATTAAGCCGAAACCCTATCATCTCTTTGGCCTCTTCAAAACCCAGCGGGTTTAGCGTGTATTTAAAGCTGATGCGGTCAAAGAAATTAGGGATAGCCGTTATCTTAGAATGCAACTCCAGCTGCCCCAGAAGAACTAATTGCAACAGCTTAAATTCATTAGTCTCATAATTCAAAAGCACCCTTAACATCTCCAGGGACTCATCATTGAGCTTCTGGGCCTCGTCAATTATTATGGTCACGGTTTTATTCTCCGTGACCCCCTTTTGAAAAAGAAACCTCTCCAGGGCCTCCCTTAAATCCAGGATGCTCGGATTCTGGGTATTGCTGATATTATTTATTTCAAAGTTTCTGGCCAGCGAAGTCAAAAAAAGCAGCTCATTTTCAAATGAGGGGTCCAGTATAATATGGAAGATAAAATCCTCGCGCTCCTTTAATTCCTGGATGAGCTTCCTCGAAAGCGTAGTCTTGCCGGTGCCTACGTCTCCCAGTATAACCGAAAGCCCTCTCTTTAGCCTTATCTCTATAAGGATATTGGTGAGGGCGGTTTCATGCTCCCTGGAAAGATAAAAGAATGCCGGGTCTGGGCTGGTGGAGAACGGCTCTTTCTCAAATCCTAAGACCTTGAAATAGCTCATCTTTCGTTCCTGTTAAATACCTACCAGCTGTTTACGTATCAAACGCAAAGAATAACCCTCTTGCATCAGGCCTCTTATCTTCTTTAAGCGTTTCTCTATCAGGTTTTTATCATAGAACCTGACATTCCCCTTCTTTGCTGCCACCGGTAACAATCCAAAATCAGTGTAGTGGTTGACAGTCTGATAAGAGATATTATACTTGCTCATAATATCGTTTACGGAGATCATCTTATTTCCTTTGCTGTTTTTTTCTGCCATAACCCCTGCTTTTTAGACGGGATAAGAGGCGAGTTTTACCATACATATGGTAATTACCATAACTCCAATATATACCATATATTTCAATTTTGTCAAGCAAAAAATGCCAGCTGGCGCTTATTTTTTGCTTGATCCCGCAAAAGCTTTTGCGGGATCTTGGGATGATAAGCCTGCAGCAATGTGCTGCAGTATCTAATATGGCAATGTGTTACAGGATATAACTGGCGGGAATAAAAGGCTAGTTGTCCTTCAACTTCTTATGGGTCCTTAGCGCAGACTCAAGTAAAGCCAGGCCCTCCTTAAAATCTGCCCCCTTATAGAATACCCCGGAGATACCGTGCGGGCCAACCTCTCTTATCCTCCCATCATCAAGGTAGGCGCTTATAATTATAATTGGGATCTCTTTATTAAAGGCCCTGATATCTCTTACGGCATTGACACCGTCTCCGCCAGGCATACTCAGATCCATGAATACTATATCCGGACGGTCTTTTTTTACAATCTCAACCGCCTTCCTGCCATCAGGAGCAACTATAACGGCGTAGCCCTTTGACTGAAGCCAAAAAGACATAGGTTGCGTGAAATCAACTTCATCATCTACTAATAAAACAGTTATTTTTTTATTCATAAATCTTC
>JBAXNZ010000094.1:0-4301 GCA_037133515.1 bacterium | reverse complement strand
ATACGGCAACATCTCCGTGCGGATGGTATTTACCTAAAACTTCTCCAACGATACGCGCGCATTTTTTATAGGATTTAGAGTGTTCGAGACTAAGCTCCTGCATGGCATAAAGAATCCTGCGGTGCACCGGTTTTAGGCCGTCGCGCACATCCGGCAGGGCCCTGCCCACGATAACGCTCATGGCGTAATTTAAATAAGAGTTTTTTACCTCTTCTTCGATATAAACAGGTATTATTTTTTCGTTACGCGTGTACATAGTTAGACGTCCAGGTTCTTGACCTGGTGCGCGTATGCCTCGATAAACTCGCGCCTGGGCTCAACCTGGTCTCCCATTAAAACAGTAAACATCTTATCCGTCTCCACAGCATCCTCTAAAACAACCTGCAGTATGGTGCGCTTTGCAGGGTCCATAGTGGTATCCCAGAGCTGCTGGGGGTTCATTTCCCCTAAGCCTTTATAGCGCTGTATATGCATGCCTTTTGTGGCCATCTCTTTTATGTAATCTAATACCTCTTTTAAAGCATAGAGGTCTTTTTGCTCTTTATCATTTAGGATGCGGTAGGCCGGTTTGGTTTTTTTGCTTAGGTCTTTGCCGGCTGCCTCTTTTACAGGCGCCTCGCTAGCAGCATAGGTATTAATATCCAGGCCCATCTTTTCTATCTTGGCTATCACCTGTTCTATTTCCGGCGCCTCAAAGAGCTCCAACACACCCCGTTCATCTTCTTTCTCCTGTGCATCCGTAAGCTTAGCCAATTCCTTATCAGAATAGGCAAAATGGTATTTTTCATCCACTTTTACCCTATAAATTGGCATTTTTTTGGTCTTCGGATGCCTAAAAGTAAGGTATTTAGCAAATTCTACTCCCTTTTTCTCTAAAACCTTGGCTAGTTTTTCCAGTTCAACTAAGAGATGTAGCAGGTCTTTAAACTGGTTATCAGTAAAAACCTGCTTATCTTTTACCCGGACAAAACGGTGCCCCTCCCTGCCTAATTCAAGCAGCATCTCATCCATCTGTTGTTCGGTTTGGATATACTCCTCGCGCTGACCTCTTTTGATCTTGTATAATGGCGGTTGGGCAATATAAACATGCTTACCTTCTACCAGTTTGGGCATATGGCGGTAGAGCAAGGTTAAAAGGAGCGTCCTGATATGCGAACCGTCTATATCCGCATCTGCCATGAGTATTAGCTTAGAATAACGTAGCTTAGTCAAATCGAACTCTTCGCCTACCCCGGTCCCCAACGCCGTAATAATAGTGCGTATCTCTTCATTGGATAAAATTTTATCCATGCGCGCCTTTTCTACATTGAGAATTTTACCTTTAATGGGCAGGATCGCTTGGAACCTGCGGTCGCGGCCCTGCTTGGCTGAACCACCTGCTGAATCGCCTTCTACGATATAGAGTTCACAAAGAGCGGGGTCTCGCTCAGAGCAATCTGCTAATTTCCCGGGCAGGCCTGCGCCTTCCAGCGCGCCTTTCCTTCGGGTGAGCTCTCTGGCCTTACGCGCCGCCTCGCGAGCGCGCGAGGCAACTATGACTTTGTCTACAATTTTGTTGGCAACTGACGGGTTCTCCTCGCAATATGCTGCCAGGGAATCCAGGCTTACCGAGGCCACCAGGCCTTCGACTTCGGAATTGCCGAGCTTAGTCTTAGTCTGTCCTTCGAATTGCGGATTCGGGACTTTAACGCTTACTACCGCGGTTAAACCTTCGCGCACGTCTTCTCCGGAGATAGCTATATCGTCTTTAATCAAGTTTTTGTTTTTGGCGTGCTGGTTAATCGCCCGGGTCAATGCGGACTTAAAGCCTGAGAGGTGTGTGCCGCCCTCAATAGTATTAATATTATTGGCGAAGGAGAAGATGGTCTCGGCATACCCGTCGTTATACTGAAGCGCTACCTCAACAATAACTTCACCCTGGGCCTTTTGGAAATATACCACTTTATTATGCAGTGGGTTTTTGTTTTTGCTCAGATACTCTACAAACGATATAATCCCTCCGGCAAAATCAAAGACTGCCTCTTTGTCGCTACGCTCATCGCTTAGGTTAATCTTAAGCCCCTTATTTAAAAAAGCCAATTCTCTTAAGCGTTGCGATAACACGTCGTAAGAAAAATCTATTTTGCTAAAGATGGTGCGGTCGGGCTTAAAGGTTACCTTGGTGCCGGTTGAGCTGCTCTTGCCTATTACGGTGAGCTTGGAAACGGTTTTACCGCGTTCATAACGCTGATGGTAAACCTTTCCGTCGCGCTTAACCTCTACCTCCAACCAATCAGAAAGGGCATTGACTACGCTCACCCCTACGCCATGCAGGCCTCCTGATACCTTATATACGCGGTGGTCAAACTTGCCTCCGGCATGCAGCGTCGTCAGCGCAACCTCTACTGCTGGTTTCTTTTCGGTCTTATGCATATCCACGGGAATCCCGCGGCCATTGTCAGTGATGCTGACGCTGTTATCCGAATGTACCTCTACTTCGATATGGTCGCAGCACCCTGCCAGGCTCTCATCAACGCTATTATCCACCACCTCATAAACCAAGTGGTGCAGCCCGCGCACAGAGGTGTCGCCAATGTACATCGCCGGCCTTTTCCTTACGGCGTCGGCCCCCTCCAATACTTGAATAGTAGTCGCATCGTAGGCCTTATTATCCTTGGGCGGCGCTACCTGGGCTTCTTGGGGTTTTGGTTTTTTTTCTTTTATTTTTTTCATGCTTCTTCTCCAAGCGAAAAACGAATATCCTGTACTACCACCTTGGCCTTGTTGCGCAGTTTATGCAAAAGCTCTTCTTTTTTTAAGCTTAAAGTATACAGCCAGCTGGAAGAATCGACGCGCAGGGCTAATATCCCTTTATTAAAATAATGCAGCTGTACATGCTCCAACTCTTTCTTGGTAAACGCCTTTTTTAACATGTCCCGAGGCTCTCCCTGATGCTTGTTGCGCTGCTGTCCCTCTAATTTGTGCATCAGCCCCGAGATTGTCTCTTTGAGTATCTGCGCCATTCCTGCCCCCTTAACTTAAGCGCATGGGAAGTACGATATAGGTGTACCCGGCAGTGCGTATGACCCCTGGTTTCTCGCTGTCTAAAAGCTCTAGGGTTATCTTCTCCTCTTGTAGGTTTTTTAAAACATCGGTGAGATAATGCGGGTTAAACCCGATTACCATCTCCTTGCCGCGGTATTCTACTGCCACCTCTTCGAAGGACTCCCCAATATCCGGCGTAGATTTCGAGATAACCAACTTGTCTTTAAATACCTCTAATTTCACCGCCTGATAGTCCGGGGTGGAAAGCAGGGCCGCTCTTTTAACCGCCAGGAGGAATTGCTCCCTGTTGATACCCATTTTATTCTCTGTAGCCGGCGGTATCACCTGTTGATAATCTGGGAATTCACCCTCTATAAGACGCGATATAACAACCACACCCCCTAGGTCAAAAAGGGCCTGATTATTACCTAAGACTAAAGATACCTCGCCCTCTTCTTTGAGGTTTCGGCTTAACTCTTGGATGGTTTTAATAGGCACAATAATTTTAATATTTTTTTCTATCGCCTGTCGTAGCTTACTTTCGACAATAGCTAGGCGTTTCCCGTCCGTGGCTACCAAAGTTAGGTTGTTTTTATAGAAGTCCAATAGCATGCCATTTAACACATAGCGCGCTTCATCCATGGAAACTGCGAAGGAAGTAAGGTTGAATATGTTTTTTAGTGTTGCCTGCTCTAAATTCATCGCTTGGTGGTCTTTAAACTCTGGTATCTTTGGGAACTCCTCTGCGGCTAATCCTAGAATTTTGAATTGGCAGTTTTTGGTCTCAATAATCACTAAATTGTTTTTTTTGGTGGTTATATTAATATCGTCTGTGGGTAGCTCTTTAATAATATCGCTTAACCTCTTAGCTGGTATGGTTATCGCCCCGGGTTCTTGGACCTCCACAGGTATGACACAGCTTATGCCTATATCTAAATCTGTAGCGGTTAATTTTAGTTTATCCCCTTGTGTTTCAATTAAGATATTAGATAGCACGGGCAAGGCAGTTTTGGAGGTAATGACATTCTGTACTATTTGGATTCCGCTTAATAGGGTTTCTTTATTAGTTTTTAACCGCATATGCTTCTCCTTTTATTATATATATAATAAATAATATAGTAGTGGTAGTAGTGCGTGTTTATTTTGTTACAAAACCACCTATCCTCTTGTAATATATCATACTAAGCTATATATAACACAGGGGATAACACCTGCGTCTATTGTTGAAGAATGTTAATAACCCTCTCCACCCTCTCTTTTAAATACTCATTATCTTT
>JBAXNZ010000093.1:0-4377 GCA_037133515.1 bacterium | reverse complement strand
AGCGGGAAAGCTGTATAAAATTCCCATTGCCGGGACAATGGCGCATTCGTTTGTGATGTCTTTCAGGCAGGAGATAGATAGTTTTCTGGCCTACGCCAATACTTTTCCCAAGGCGACAACGCTTCTTGTGGATACCTACGATACCAGAAAGGGCATTGAGAACGCGGTTACCCTGGGGCTGTATCTTAAGGAACAGGGATATTGCCTGCAAGGCATAAGATTAGACAGCGGGGATATTGTTGGGTTATCTAAATTAGCCAGAAAAATGCTGGACCGTTCAGGCCTGGGGTTTGTCAAAATTTTAGCCAGCGGCAACCTCGATGAATTTAAAATTAAAGAGTTGCTTAAAAAAGGGGCGAGGGTGGATAACTTCGGGGTAGGCACGAATATGGGAACCAGTATTGACGCTCCCTGCCTGGATGTAATCTATAAAATAGTTGAGGTTACTGATGAGGAGGGTAATTTCCTGCCTACGATGAAGCTGAGCCAGGGTAAGGTTACCTATCCGGGCAGAAAACAGGTATTTAGGGTACATGATAAAAACGGTAATTTCATAAAAGATATACTCGGACTCCAAAAAGAAAAGATATCTGGCCTTGCGCTTCTTAAAAAAGTAGTAGATAAGGGCAGGATAGTTTATGAGGTCCCTACGTTAGGTAAGATAAGGCTTACGCTTAAGTCTGAACTTTGCCGTTTCCCGCAGGGCCTCTTAAATATTGATTCCGATTACAGGTATCCGGTATTGGTAAGCCCGGCCCTTAAGAGGCTTCAGAAATCCCTGGCCAGGCAGTTAAGAAAGAGGCAGTGATGGATCCCAAAATAGAAAAGCTGTTTAAAAACTTAGAGAAGAGGAATATCGCAGGTTTTTATTGCGACCGCAAAGAAGAGGCAGCGGATAAAATATTAAAGATTATACCTCTTGCGGCGAGCGTAGGTATTTGTGGCTCGCAGACTTTAGACCAGCTGAATGTAGTGAAGCTTATCCAGACGCGCGGCACCAAGGTCTTTAATCAATACAAGCCAGGAATAAGCCGCGAAGAGAACCTAAGGCTAAGGATGAATGGCGCGCAGGCTGATTATTACCTGGCCAGCGCGAATGCTATCTCAGAGAACGGAGAGCTGGTTTTTTTTAGCGCCTATGGTAATCGCATCAGCGGTATATCTTGCGCTAAAAATCTTATAGTGGTCTGTGGTATAAATAAGCTTACCCCTAATATAGAGGAAGCCATGAAAAGGGCTAGAGGCTATGCTACGCCTCTTAACTGTAAAAGGCTGAATTGGGACACGCCTTGTTTAAAAGACGGGATCTGTCAAGAAAGTATCTGTTTTGCGCCTGATTACAAAAGGATGTGCTGTCAGCTCCTGATTATAGAGTCAGAGGTTGACCCCGAGAGAATCAAAGTAATTTTCGTAGGAGAAGCATTAGGATTTTAAGGCAGCAGAAAGGGATAATTATGTCAGAATTAAGCGGCTTACCTATAGGCATAGGCAGCCTTCCGCATAAGGCTATAGCTGAGGCCTTGGAGCTAGTCTTTAAATACTGTCCCCAGATACCGTTTTGGCCGCAGCTTCCTAAGCGGGATGTCCGGGAGGGTATGGTAGCGCAGTTTAGCGAAGGCCTACCCTGCATAGAAATCAACTCAGGGGGCGTTGTTTTTAATCCTACTGATAAGGAAAGAAAACTAGAGGAATTCTACGCTAACCTCATAAGCCCGGAGGCGGATTATAAAAAAGATCCTTTTAAGATCAGCCAGGAGTATGCCCAGGGCCTTTATGCCTTTCGCCAGAGGCTTCAGGAATCAGACCTCAGTCAGGTAAAATATATAAAGTGCCATATTACCGGCCCCTTTACCTTTGCCGCTAGCCTTAAGAACGAAAAGGGAGTAGCGCTTTTACATGACCCGGTTTTTATGCAGGTGATCATAGAAGGTTTGGCTAAAAAGGCGCTCTGGCAGATAGGTTATCTTCAGGAGTTCGCAAAAAATATTATTATCTTTATTGACGAGCCATATCTGGGCTGTTTCGGCTCTGCCTACACGCCTATCAACAGGGAAGATGTGATAAAGGGCTTAGGAGATTTGACTCAAAAGATAAAAAGTCATCCGGGAGTATTGTCCGGCGTACATTGCTGCGGAAATACCGATTGGTCCATTTTTACGGATATACCAACCTTGGATATTATTAATTTTGACGCTTTTAATTATCTGGATAAGTTACTGCTTTATGCCGATAATCTAAAGATATTCTTTAATAACGATAGGATATTATGTTGGGGGATTGTTCCTACTCAAGAGTTTAACGATAAGATAACAGTAACAGCGTTGGTTAAGAAGATCAATGACGGAATAGGTGTTTTGGCGAAGAAGGGCGTAGATAGAGGGAAATTATCCGGGAATTTGCTTTTAAGCCCCAGCTGCGGTATGGGGACTTTGACGCCAGGCAAAACCGAAAGTATACTCAAAACTCTCTCAGAGATTTCAGAAAAGATACGGGACTAGATCTCCTTAATGCCGCCTTTCTTTATATTTAGGATTTATAAGGTAAAATAAGGTTAAAGCCGGAATACGGTTTAAGGATGGACACAAAAACAGGAGTTGGATTGGTTTCAGTTGTGATACCCGCGTATAATGAAGAGGAAAGTATACGGGAGGTATATCGGCAGACAACAGCGGTTCTTTCTTCTTTAGGCCTATCCTACGAAATAATATTTGTTGATGACGCAAGCATAGATGGGACGGCTTCTATCCTCAAAAAGATAGAGGCCCAGGATGGCCACATCAGGATAATAAGATTCGCAAAGAACCGCGGGCAATCATATGCTTTCTTATCTGGATTCCGGGCTGCCAGAGGCGATATAATCATTACCATGGACGCAGATCTTCAGAACGACCCCGCAGATATAAAGCAACTTTTAGCGCAGATAGGCGAGGGGGCAGATTTCGTAAACGGCTGGAGGTATGACAGGAAGGACAGCATTTTTAGAAAGACCGTCTCGGGGCTAGAAAATATCCTGATCGCAGCAAGAACGGGAGTAAAATTGCGGGATTACGGTTGCGCCCTTACCGCCATCAAGAAGGAGGTAATTGTTAAAGTGTTGGCCTGCGGAAGCAGCGGTCGTTTTATTAAACCGTTGGCTGCGGCGTTAGCTGATTCTGTCTGCGAAGTTGCGGTATCACACAGTAAAAGGTCAAGCGGAAGATCAAAATACGGATTTTTTAATATAGCAAGATCAGGTGCGGATTTTCTTATTAACTTTCGCTTAAGTTCTATAAAGGATAAGATGTATTGCGCCGTTAAAGAAGTAGATGGGGCTTAAATGAAAATAAGCGTATTGGATAAAAAAGACGTCGCGAGGGCATGCGGCTTATTGAAGTGTTATGAATTTAACGATTACCGTGCATACCGCATGTTGGATAAAGACTCCCTCTTCAGGTACCTCTTCAGGCAGTGTATCGCTCCTCTCCGGAGCAGAGACGGCTTGCTATTAATAGCAGAGGATAACAGCGGAGTGATCGGCTTAGCCGGTCTGTTTTTCTTGTCTTGGGACACCAAACACTTCGGCGTAAATATGGCAAGGGTAGATTTTCTTATGGCTGCTGGTGGTTATCCGCAGGCCCGGGAAGTAAAAAAAAGTTTATTGTCTTTCTTGATGAAATTATGCTGGGATAAAAAGATTGCTTATCTTTCTTGTCGGATAGATACGGCAGATATCTGTACGGTTCACGCGTTAGAGGAGAACGGTTTCCTCCTTATGGATACGATTGTCACTTACGCCTTTAATCGCCGTAGACACCCGATACCAAATATGAAAGATATCTATAAAATAAGGTTGTTCAGGAAGACTGATCTGCCCGCCCTGCAGGATCTGGCTGGCAGGGCGTTCTCTAAAGACCGCTTCCATTTAGACCCGCATATAGCTGCGGAAAAAGCAAGCGGCTTATTTAAGGGATGGGTCAAAGACAGCTGCGCGAAGAGATCTTCGCATAAAGTATTTGTCGCTCAAAAGTCCGGAGAGGTCGCCGGCTTCCTGACCTTTGAACTCAATAAAGAGTTAGAAAGATTATCCGGCTATAAGATAGCCGGACACGGACTTTCGGCGGTATCCCCGCAGGCTAAGGGGGCTTATGTCAGCTTAGTCAAGGCCGCCGTAGAAGAGATAGTCTCGCATTACGACTGCCTTGAGTTTGATACGCAATTGAACAATTATGAAGTAATAAGGGTCTGGCAGAGGTTCGGTTTCGATTTTATCAGGGCAAAACATACCTTCCATAAATGGATGAAATAATAATAAAATAAGCCCGGTGCAGATATTTAAAAGATACGGCCTAATATTCAGGGAAAAATTCGGCAATTCATATCACAGGCAATTATTGCGCC
>JBAXNZ010000092.1:0-4416 GCA_037133515.1 bacterium | reverse complement strand
TCTTCATTAAGATTATTTATCAGGTCGTAAGCAGAGATATGACTGTTCTTATCCAGCCTCATATCTAAAGGGCCTTCGTACTGAAAACTGAAACCCCGGGAGCGATCTTCCAACTGAAAAGAAGAAACGCCTAAATCAAACACTATCCCGTCAACATATTTAATATTGAGCGATTTCAGGATATTATCGATCTCCATAAAATTACCGTAAACAAAATCGCAGGAATCACCGTAGCGCTTTAATTCTTCCCTGGCTACAGCCAAGGAATCCTGATCGCGATCAATACCCACAAGCCTGCCTCCCGGCATAATACGCTCTAAAATATTCCTGCTGTGTCCGCCGGTACCAATAGTAGCATCCACTATTGTCTGGCCAGGCCTCAAATTCAAATAACTAAGAACTTCAGTAAGCATAACGGGAGTATGCAATTTTTGCTTCACTTAAGTCTTAATAATTCTGCCATCAGGTATCCATCAGCTTTTCTGCGATCTCTTCAAAGGTGCCCCGGGAATTTCCGTAAAACGCCTGCCATTTATCCTTTGACCAGATCTCGATCCTGTTGGATACCCCCACGATAACAACATCCTTCTTTATCTCGGCAAAGTCTTTAAGATACTGCGGGATAAGAATCCTCCCCTGTCTATCAGGAGAGGTCTCTACTGCCCCGGAAAAATACAAACGGTTAAAGGTGCGGGATTCCTGCTTAGTAAAAGGTATGGCCTTGAATTTACCCTCCTGCAGGCGCCACTCTTCTTCAGAGAACATAAAAAGACATTTATCCAACCCGCGCGTAACTAAGAATTTTTCTACAAAATGTGTTTTGGCAACCTCGCGAAATTTGGCAGGCAATATAAGACGACCCTTACGGTCTATGGAATGCAGATATTCTCCGTAAAACATAAATGAACAGACAACTTACGGAGCCTCTCCTACGCATAATGCGACGTAAGTTGTAGCCCCTTGGGGAGTCTGTGAATTTATCCTTTGCAGATTAACCCTAGAAATATCTTACAAAGGATAGCCTCTCCACATTAAACCACTTTTATCCACTTTGTATCACAAAGTATAGATAAAATTGTCACCTTTGTCAAGGTAAAAATTTTCCTAACTTGATAAAACACAATAACTAGTGGTTATTAAGGAGGCTAATGGGCATATCTTGTGGTAGTCTTAGTGGAGGGAGAGTATCTTTTTGCTGCGTAGTATGTCTTTTTTGATCTGCTTTACTAAGGCCTCTGTTGAGGCAAATTTCTTCTCTTGCCTTATCTTTTGCATAAACTCTATCTGTAGGGTTTTACCGTAGATCTTTTTATTAAAACCAAGGATATGCACCTCTATCTTCTTTTTCTTTTGTTTTGTGATGGTAGGTTTGGTCCCCACATAACAGATAGCGGAAAATTGCATTTTATTTAATCTGACCTTTGCAGCATATACGCCTGAAGGCGGCGAGACTTCATGGTGTGGGTCTATATTAGCAGTAGGAAGCCCCCACCCCCCAGCCAGGGAATCGCCCCTGACTACTGTCCCCAGGACACTTACGGGATTGCCCAGAAGCAGACTGGCTAATTTTAAATTTCCGGTAGTAATAAGTTTGCGTATATGCGTGCTGCTGATCCGGCGACCTTTTATTTTCATAACCTCATAGAGTCGCAATTTAAGATGATAGACAGATGCTAGCCTTGCCAAAAGAAGGGGTCCTCCCTCTGCAGCATAACCAAAGCGGAAGTTCTTGCCTACGTATATATATTTTGCGCCTATTCTTTTAACCAGGATATCTGTTATGAATCTTTCTGCGGGGATCAGCGAAAACTGCTTATTGAATTTTATCACGATACAAGTATCAATACCGATGTCGCTAATCAATTTTAAGCGGTGCTCTAGCGAATAAAGCATCTCCTTCTTTTGCGGATGGGGCCAGAAGGTAACTACGACGCCCTCTCCTTTTATAACCCTGGCCTTCTTTACCAGATCCTGTAAAATACGGCGGTGCGCAAGATGCACTCCGTCAAATACGCCCAGCGCAACTACTGCCCTCGGAGATTTTTTAATATTGGCTATGCGATAGACTACCTTCACTACAGGCGCTCCTTTATTTTGCTTAAAACCCTGCTTACTGCCACCTTATTCTTTGCGGCAATAGTGCAGCCGCTTGCGGTCCTGTGGCCTCCGCCAAAAAAGCAACCTGCAACCTTATTCACATCCACTAACCCCTGAGACCTGAGATTTACCCTGACCTTTCCTTTTCCAGGCAACCCTTCCCTGAATAAGACTGCCACCTCGACACCTTTGATGCTACGCATTGAGCTTAAGAGGTACTCGCTTAAATCAAAGGCCTTAGCCTCCAGGCCCCTGGAGTCATCCTTCAGCAAAGCCCAAGCAACCTTGCCGGAAGAATCGCGTCTTATGTCAGATAATGCCTTACCCAATCTTTTCATCTGGCTAAAAGGCACATTACTATAAGCCTCTTTATAAATCCCTGCCACATCAATACCGTATTTTAGAAGCTCTGCTGCGGCTTTATGGGTGTTGCCGGTAGTATTAGAATAATGGAATGAGCCCGTGTCTGTAAGTATCCCCACATATAAAAGCTCAGCCGTCTCTTTGTCCAAAGGAATGCGCATCTCTCCAAACAGCCGATAGACCATCTCTGAGGCTGATGAGGCAAGCGGGTCTACCCAATTTACATCGCCAAAACGGGAATTGCTTACGTGATGGTCGATATTTAAGACTGTCCTGTTTTGGAAATCAATACCAGAAACCTTACCGCACCTGGATAGATCAGAGCAATCTAGTAGCGCGAAACAATCGAACTTTATCGCTTTTGTTGTGTTATTGAATCTTTTTATTTTTTTAACTCCCGGCAGAAAGGCGTACTCAGCAGGCAATGCATCTTCATTTATAATAACCGCCTGCTTACCCAGCCTCTTAAGCAGTTTATATAACGCTAACTCTGAACCCAAGGCATCGCCCTCTACGCTGGTATGGGCGGTGATTACAAAACTATTGTTTCTTCTTATGCACTCTGCTGCCCTTTTTAGGCTCATCCTGCCCCCCTATTTCATTGAGAAGTTTTTGTATGTGAACGCTATATTCGCTAGACTTGTCCTCCTGAAAAGCAATCTCAGGGGCAAGCCTCAGATTGATCCTTTCAGAGACTAGTTTACGGATAAACCCGAGAGCGCTATCCAGCGCCTTTCTGGTCTTACTGCACTCTTCTTCTGTTCCCAAGACGCTAAAGAATACCTTGGCATAGCTTAAATCATGCGTAACCTCTACCTTGGCAATAGTAACAAAACCCAGGCGCGGGTCATTCAGTTCATCGTGTATAATCAGACTGATTTCCTTTTTTATGGCCTCGGCTACCCTGTCCTGTCTTGACATTTTATCCTCTCCCAACCTTTCGATAAAATTAACTAATTGGTTTTATCCCGGATAAGACTCTTAATCATCTTCAATTCTTCCTCAGCCGTATCAACCAGCCCATTAAGCTTGGCCTTTAATACCTTGGCGAACAGCTGTTTGTAATAAGGACCAGGTTCCAGGCCCAGACCCTGAAGATCTTCGCCTGATATACATATACGCATACCGTTATAGATCTGGAAGAATTTAGTAATATGTTTTCTCAATAAGCTGTTTTTATGCCTCCCCCGCAGCAAGATAATTACCTCATAACTTAAAGGCTTAAGCAGAGAAAATACTCGGTCAGGAGAAATCCCTGGCCGGCTTAATTCATTCACAAAAGTTGTGCTTATTCTTTTATATGAGAGAATTCTCTTTGTTTGGCCCTTACGAAAAACAAATTTTTTGCAAATAGAGTTAACCACTACAGCGCTAGCCCCATCTAAAAAGGCCATAAAATAAATTAACCAGTTATCGAGCTTGCGGTATTTGGGTAACTTTCTTTCAAACCAGTTGATTTGTTTTTTGGTTTCAGTTAACAAGGCATAGTTTTTATGCGCTGTCCTTAGGCTATGGTGCATAAAACTAAATCCAGATAGTTGCCCCAGGCGCCTAATATTTCTTAAAGGGCTTTTTTCTTTTAAAAGCAGTATCAACTCTTCGCGTAGCCTCTGCGGCTCGACCTTCTCTAGTATCTTAATCTCCTGAGCCTCTCTTAAATATTTTAGAGTAAGCGGCTCAATCCTAAAATTATAACGCTGCTCAAAACGTACGGCCCTTAAGATGCGCGTGGGATCGTCTATAAAGCTTTTGCTGTGCAATACGCGTATCTTTTTAAGAGAGAGATCTAAGGAGCCGCCAAAAAAATCTACGAGCTCACCAAAGCTTGTCTTATTTATGCTTATGGCCATGGCATTGATGCTAAAATCCCTTCTGGCCAGATCATCCTTAAGTCCCCCTTTCTGCACTACCGGAAGAAAGGCTGGTTTAGGATAAGACTCCCTGCGGGAAGTGGCG
>JBAXNZ010000091.1:0-4430 GCA_037133515.1 bacterium | reverse complement strand
CTTTTGCGCTTACTCTTATATCTCCTTTAGAGCCTACCCCGGAAGGTACATCTGAAAATAAGGCATAGACTAAATCTTTAATCTTATCTTTTATCTGTTCATATTGAAGCCCAGTCTTTAAAAGCCTGACCCCGCAGTTAATATCATATCCTACCCCGCCGGGAGAGATCACTCCGCCTTCTGCAATATCCGTTGCCGCAACACCTCCGATACAAAAACCATACCCCCAATGTATATCAGGCATAGCTAAAGAGGCGCTTACAATCCCGGGCAGAAACGCTACATTAGCCACCTGTTCAAGCGCCTTGTCCTGGCGGATATCTTTTAATAGCTTCTCATCCGTATAAATAATCCCCGGCACGCGCATCCCCGGCTTATATGAACGTGGTATGCGGAAACGGTATTCGTCGATCTTTTCTAATTTTAGCTGCGTAAGATCAGACATCAAAAGTCACCTCTGCCAACCAGCCGGAACCGGATTTCTCAAGCAAAAGGCCGTTAAAAGTAGCTGCCTTAATCTCAGTATTCACTTTATAACTGTTTATATCTTCTCCCTCAGCTACAGCCTCAAGATACCCTGCGCCTATATTATTTATACTGAACTTCCTGAACACCAAACCCTTTACGGCAGACAAGGAAAGCAATTCGTTAAGCCAGGATATCAGAAGCTCTTCTTTATTTGCTGCCCGTTGCTTGATCTTGATAGTCTTCTTTGGAAGCCGGCCTTTCTTTTGTTTAGCGGCCATAATATCAAAGATGGCCCAAGCAGCATTCTTAAAGATGCCCTTTAAATCACCGGCCTTCACTCTAATGCTTATATCTGCGGTATGCTCTAATAACTTGTATGGCTTTTGAGAAGAATCCATCCGGAGGGACACAGTAATTTACTATGTTTATAGCCTTAATTCAAAATCACCGCTAGCGTTATTTAAAATAACCCGGTCCTCTTTTATATCGACGACTTTATTGCCTGCGATCTTGCTTCCCACGTGCACGACTTTATCGTTTATCATCGCTAAAGGATTGGTTTTATCCCATAGGATGCCGTTCAAAGATAGCGCTGAGGATATCTTACTGGGAGCTAACAGGTTCCCCGAGAAGGGGTCTCTATGTAACTCGAGGCTATCGCCCTCTTCTTCCAATTTCTTGTAGATATTATCCGACGCGGCTGCCTGTTGAGTTAATTCCTCTTTAAAAGAATCGGTTGTTTTCGGCGTTATGGCCGGAGGGTTATTCTTCTGCCTAATTTTGTGCAGCGCATTCATGGTCGTAAATAACAATACCACCGCTAATACAGAAGTAATACCCAATTCGATCTTCGCTTTTGTCTTCATCAATTAATTAAATAAGTAGATCTCCGCATCAAAAGAAACATTCAATTTTAACGGCCCGGATTGATCTTTTGTTATTCTTAATCTTTCTATGCCTGCAAGTACCGGATAAGATTCCCGTAAATACCGGATATACTTAACCAGGTCCTTATAGGAACACCTCATCTCTAAAGAAATCAGGATTCTCTGACAGCTCTTGCCTGCGACTGTTATTGCTTGATTGTTTTCATCTACAAAACTTGTCTTACGCTGTGGTTTTATAGATATAAGATCAACATTTAATTTCCGCGCCATCTCAGAGAGCAGGCGTACGCTATCCTCTTCTCCCAGAGAAAACTTACTATCCAGCTGCTGAAATCGCTTATTCAATAATTGTATGCCCTCATCCATGCTCCTGGCGCTGCCAAGCATAGCCTCTATCTGCTGGATCTGTCTTTCTGCGTTCTCCAGTTCCGAGGTCATTGTCTTTACGGTCTTTCTGCTGGGAAGATAGGCAAGGAGCAAGAAAAGTAGAAAAGCCGCCAGGGCAACCGCGACTTCAAGGATTATCTTTTTCTGGGCTGGGCTAATTTTATCTAGGCGCATATCCTTACTGTGTTAGAACACATTGTATCTCAAACTCCTGGCCGGAAGCCGTATTCTGATATGCCAGCAGGGTTACCTCTTTAAAAAACAGGGCTGCCTTCATTCTTTTAATAAAATCTGCCAGTACCGTTTCAGCGCTATCCTTGCTTGTTGAAACCACGCCCTTTAATAATAAAGCATTATTACCCTGGTCCAGGCTTAGCTCATTTAAAATTGTATTTTCGTCGATTATCGTACTTATAAACACCAGGAGCCCGTCAACAGGGACCTTCTCCTTCTGTATCCTATTAATCAGGCCTTCCCGGAGATCTATCTTCTGCTTTAACTCCCTGATTTCTCCTATAGCCTGCAGGTGCAGCCGCGCAGCAGAAAGCCTCTTTCTGTAATCGCCGATTTGAAAGGCCAGAAGAGCGAATAAAAGCAAAAACACTGCGCCTGCTACAATAGCAATATCTCTTAAGGCAGCCCTTTGAATAAATTCTATCTTTTGGCTTTTAATCTCATGGGGTAATAAGTTTATCCTCTCTGCCCCAGCGAGTGCCATACCTAATGCGCTCATCAACTGCTGCTGATTACTGCTGAGTCTAGTCTTATCTATAGACTGTGTATTTAAAGAAGTCGGAAGAGGCAATTGCGCTACTTCCAGGACAAGCTCTTTATGCAGATACCAGTCTATATTCTTTATATATGAGCCTCCTCCGGTCAAATAAAGTATGCTCGGGGTTTCCTCTTTAAAATTAGATGAAAAATAATCAAATGACCGTTTAAGCTCTCTTGCCAGGGCCTCTAATAACGGCCGCATCAACGAGACGACCTGCATGGCCTGAATATTATCCCGCAGCATCCCAGAGTTATCCCTGGGTATGCCGAAGTCATTCTTGATTTCCTCGGCCTTTTGGCGGTTAAGCTCTATTTTTCCTTTATCCGATATAAGAGTACCTACAAGCGACTGGGCGAGTTTATCAGGGGAAAAACTTAACTTCCGTATAAAGGTTAGTTTATTATTACTATAAATACCTAACGTTGCCTCTCTATGGCCGATATCCAAGACCGCCACTGCCTTTGACGCATTATTGAGACGGCTAAGAATATGCGCATAATTAGAAGGGCTGACCGAGATCCCTGATGGCGTAAGGCCGCAACCGCTTACTATCGAGACATAACTATCTATGATCTCTCTGGGCGAGATAATACAGATTATGTCATTTTTACGCGCGCCTTCTGCGTCGGTATATTCCTTAACTACCTGCCAGTCAAAGAGGGAGCTCTCTAATTTTAAGGAGACATCTGCCTTAAGCTGCCATTGCAGGGCCTGCGCGATTTCATCCTTTGGAACCGTCGGCAAAGAGATGTGTTTTATGTTTACGGAATCGGTATCAGATATAGAAATGTAGGTTTCTTTTTCTGGGATAGAATTATCTTTAAGAAAATTAGTTATAAAACCCGCTACCTCTGTTTTATCATTTTTGTCAAGTGATAATGCCTTTATGCCGTATTCAAGAAGCAAAAATGAATCTTGCTCCTGTTCTATATACAGGAGTTTTATAAACGCCTGGCCAAAATCAAGCGAGATAAATCTTCTAGGTTTTTTCTTAAAAATCCCTGATAAATTCATAGCTATTCTTCTTTATAACCTGTTAACCGTATTTTTTAAACAGAAAGTAAACCACAAGGAAGACAAGAAGCGAACTCAAGAGTAATGATATGCCTATGCCTATCCTCAGCCTATAAGCCTGCTCGTCTATCGAAAAGACAAGCTTACTCATGTGCGACTTTGCCGTATCGTTTAAATCCTTAAGGGCCTTGGGGAAGAACAAAAATAATATGCCAAAAACAAACGCTACTAATCCTGCGAAAAACAGAAAAAACATACCAACCCCCTGACTAAAACCGCTGATACATTATACTACTGAAATCTCCTTACCGCTACTGCGGAAGCAAAGAGAAGCTGGCTCTGCCAATCCTGAAAATTACCCGAGCCGCTTCTTACTTGAAATTCAATTTTTACCCTGCGCACTGAAGCAGGAACAACTGTTGCCACCTCGCTAGTGTCGTAATAGGTGAATATGGGATTGGCGCCATTCTGCTCTACATACATCCCGCTGGGCAGATAATACGGTATTGTAGCGGCAGGGCCGCCATTAATACTCACAGAAATCTTTTTATTGATGCTATCCCAAGAAAATATAACAGTCTGGCCGTCAGCATTAAGGAAGGTGAGGCTACTGTTTCCTGATACGCTAACCGCAGTAGTAAAGCGCAAGCCCTTTGCCCCGGAATAGCCCTCAATTAGCGTATCCATTATCTCATCCCCTACTGCCTCCACATTCAGTTTGTTAGGAAGGTATATGGAATGCTGTATTAAATAAAGCATGATGAATACTCCGGAGATCGAGATAACCCCTGTTATAGTAATAACCATCACTAATTCAATGAGCGTAAAGCCTTTCATATTCCTTGCTGCATTATGGCCCTTAACTGACATTCCTGGCAATATAGGTACCCAGCGTAGCT
>JBAXNZ010000090.1:0-4471 GCA_037133515.1 bacterium | reverse complement strand
TTTCCTTTAGTTTTAATATACAGTAGCTCTTATCGGTATAAATAAATGGCAGTATATCTTTGACCTTAGCCTTAGAGACCAGCGCCAGTATTTCGGGAGACCAGCCGATACCGGGGATAGCATCAGCCTGCCCGAAGAACCCTGTTTCTTTTGAGGTAAGGCCGAACTCCTTGGCTATTTTGATCAGTTCTGAATTCTTATTCAGGCGCGCCGCTATTTTTTTTGCCTTCTCTCTGACTATATTTTCTTCCTGCCCCTCTGTTGTTAACTGTATGTATTCCAGGTTAAAAGAGAGGGGTTGTTTAAATTTGAGGGCATTCTTAGAAAAGTAATCGCGCAACCCTCCTTCAAAAGGGTTGATCTCTTTTTTAAAGTCATTGTACTGGCTGGTTATATAATAAAGGCTTATCTCTTCGTTATTTTTACGGTAAGAGTCCGCGATTTCTTTCTCGGTCAATTTTACTTCGCGGGTTACGTCTTTAAAAAGCTTTAAGAGCCTTAAATTTTCCCTAGTTTGCTCTTCAAAGATACGCGACTGCGTGCGGAAGACATATTGCATCATCTGGGCGTATATGGCATTGTCAAACTTACCCTTTCTTTGGAAGAAAGGGTAAGTTTGAATCTGCCCTATTACTTCTTTATCTTCGGTTTTTATCTTTCTTTTATCTGCCTCAGACAAAAGTAGGATTCTCTCCCAGGCCATTGATTCCAGGTTTACATTCTTTTGTATCTCTGCAAGGTCCTCTCCATATTGCATGATCATCTGGTTTCTAGTCGCATCCAGGGCATCTTTATATTGCATCAGGGTAATCCTTTTGCCAAAAATGCGCCCTACATAACCCGGTTCCCCCTTATTTTTTATTATACTGCCTGAGCCCCAGAGTACAAACGCCGGCAGTATAATTATTGCCAGGATAATCCAGATTTTTTTTGCGGTCTTTTTATCGCGTAATTGCCTAAGCATCTTAAACCTCCGTATTGGGAGTTATTATAGTGGAAAATATTTACATTGCAAACAAAAATCTCTCCTTTTTTTCTTTACAAAATATTATAAACTCTGTATAATGAGCTTTCATGCGAAAGGATAACCAAAAAATGAAAAATGAAATACTAAAATTAGGGCTTCCTAAAGGCAGCCTTCAGGAGGCGACATTTAAGATGTTTCGTAAGGCTGGCTTTGCAGTCTCGCTTTCTTCCGAGCGTTCCTATTTTCCTTCTATAGACGATCCCCAGATACAGGTGGTATTGTTGCGCGCCCAGGAGATGTCTAGGTATGTCCAGGACGGCGCCCTAGATTGCGGCATTACCGGCAATGACTGGGTGACGGAGAACGGCTCTCACATCGTCAAGGTTACTGACCTGATTTATGCCAAGCAAAGCTTAAGCAAGGTCAGGTGGGTCTTGGCTGTGCCAGAGGGCTCCAGTATAAGATCAATAAAGGATCTCTCCGGTAAACGCATTGCTACAGAGCTTGTAAATGTGACTAAGGATTATTTTAAAAAGAATAAAGTAAATGTGGAAGTGGAGTTTAGCTGGGGAGCTACTGAGGTAAAAGTTAGCGCTGGCCTGGTGGATGCAATCGTTGAGTTAACGGAAACAGGCAGCAGTCTTCGGGCAAATAAGTTGCGCGAAATAGCTACTATTATCGAGTCTACCACTCAGTTTATTGCCAATAAAGATGCCTATAAAAATAGTTGGAAGAAGAACAAGATGGGTCAGATAGCCCTTCTTCTGCAGGGAGCGATTGCTGCCGAGGAGAAGGTCGGCCTTAAGATGAATGTCAGAGAGGCTGACTTGAAAAAAGTGCTTGCCATTCTTCCGGCGCTAAAGGAACCGACCGTTTCCGGACTATCGAACCGCGGTTGGGTTGCCGTGGAGACTATAATCGATGAAAAGGTAGTGCGCATTTTAATACCGCAATTAAAGAAGGCGGGTGCACAAGGGTTAATTGAATATCCCTTGAATAAGGTGATCTACTAGTTAAGGAGGCAGGATGCCTTGCGGCAAAAAGAGAAAAAGACAAAAGATAAAGACCCACAAAAGGAAGAAGATGCGTCGTCGTCTTCGCCACCTGAAGAAGAGGGCCTGGGGTTAGAAAACCTACCAGAAGCAAAAAATTTAATTTTATAATGACTCTTGTATTTGAAAGGTCTGTTAAGGCGGCGTTTCTTTGCCTTATAGCCACGTTGCTCATAAATACCAGGGCCTGGGGATTAGATAAGAGGGTATCCCTGGCCTTAAGCCACTATATCATGGCCGGCCTTTACGAACAGTCTGGCCAGATCCCTAAAGCTATACGCGAATACAAAGAGGCCTTAAGGGCAGATTGTCAGAATCCCCGTTTGCATTTTGGCCTGGCTTGCTCTTACATAAGAAATAAGGAATTGGACAAGGCGGCCGAGGAATTGAATCTGGCGGCGCTCCTTGACCCGGATGCCGTGGAGACGCATACGCTCCTGGCGCTGCTTTATTCTTTCCAGAATAAGAACGAACAGGCTATTAGCGAGTATGAGATTTCGCTCTCCAATGCCTCAAAGAACGACCCTGGGAATGTAGAGATATATAAGGACCTAGGGTTGCTATACCAGCAGCAGAAAAAGTTTAAGGAAGCAGAGAAGACTTATAAGCTCATATTGCAGATTTCTCCCCAAGACCACCAGGCGCATTTTTATCTGGCTAGTATCTATGAGGAGTTAAAGAATAGGCAGGAGGCCCAAAAGGAACTGGAGGCCAGCTTAGCGGTAAAGCCTGACTATGCCGAGGCCTTGAATTATCTGGGTTACCTCTATGTTGAGGAGAATAAGAATCTGGATGCGGCAGAGACGATGATTAAAAAGGCCCTGGAGATAGATCCGGATAACGGGGCCTACGTGGATAGTCTGGGCTGGCTTTATTTCAGACAGGGAAAGCTAGAAGATTCTATAAAAGAGCTGGAGAAGGCAAGTGTACTTCTTGAGGACCCGGTTATCTACGAACACCTGGGGGAGGTATATCTAAAGGTTGGCAATATAGAAAAGGCAAAGGTCAGCTGGCAGAAGCTGTTAAAATTAGAACCCGGTAAAGATAAAGTAAAAGAGAGATTAGACAGCCTTAATAAATAGCGATGAGCAACACAGAGGCAGGAGATAATAAAATAAAAGATTTAAAGGAGAAGGCGCGGCTAGTGCGCAGGCTTATTATACAGATGTTGGCGCAGGCAGGCTCAGGCCACCCCGGAGGAAGCCTTTCTGCTACGGATTTAGTTACTGCTTTGTTTTTTGCGGTTTTGCGCCATAATCCCAAAGAGCCTAAATGGCCCCAGAGGGATAGATTTCATATGTCTAAAGGTCATTGTTGTCCGCTCTGGTATGCGGTTCTGGCAGAGGCAGGTTATTTCTCAAGAGACGAACTCCTTACCTTAAGGCAGCTGGGCTCTATGTTGCAGGGTCACCCTGACAGGCGTACCCCGGGAGTAGAGGTTGCCTCTGGCTCTCTCGGCCAGGGTTTATCCGTAGGCGTGGGGATGAGCCTGGCGGCAAGAATGGATAAACAAAATTACCGCGTTTATATACTTATGGGTGACGGAGAAATACAGGAAGGAAATATCTGGGAGGCGGCTATGGCAGCTGCTCACTATAAATGCGATAACCTCTGCGCCATCCTTGATTACAACGGCTTTCAGATCGACGGAGCGACCAAGGATATCATGAATCTAGAGCCGATAGTAGCCAAGTGGCAGGCATTCGGTTGGCATACTATAGAGATAGACGGCCACGATATTGGACAGATTCTCGCTGCTTATCAGGAGGCAACCCAGATTAAAACTAAGCCTAGTGTTGTCATCGCTCATACCATAAAAGGCAAGGGGGTTTCTTTTATGGAGAACGTAGTAGATTTTCATGGCCGCGCACCGACGAAAGAAGAAGCAGAAAAAGCATTAAAGGAATTAGAATAATGGCAGAGCAACTTTACCAACGCGATATTTACGGTCAGACCCTAGTAGAGCTAGGCAGCATTAACAAAGATATTGTGGTCTTGGATGCGGATTTATCCAGTTCCACGCGCACCAGCCTCTTTGCTAAGAAGTTCCCCGATAGGTTTTTTAATGTGGGGGTTGCCGAGCAGAATATGATGGCCGTAGCCGCAGGCCTGGCAAGTTGCGGTAAGACTGTCTTTGTATCTACCTTTGCCATATTTGCTACGGGCAGGGCCTGGGATCAGGTAAGGAACAGCATAGCCTACAATAATTTTAACGTCAAGATAGTCGCCTCGCATGCCGGCGTCAGCGTCGGTCCTGACGGAGCAAGCCACCAGGCGCTGGAGGATATATCGCTCATGCGCGTTATCCCCAATATAAAAATAATCGTCCCCTGTGACGGAGCGCAGACCCGGGACGCTATCCTTACTTGCCTAAATACCCCGGGGCCTTTTTATGTGCGCCTGGGCAGGTCAAAGGTACCTACAATAGAAAACAAAGGGTCATTCCAGTTAG
>JBAXNZ010000089.1:0-4499 GCA_037133515.1 bacterium | reverse complement strand
GTTTGGCTGGATACTTGCTATACCTGTCGCACTGGTAATCTTGGTGTTGATTATAGGGAAGATACTCGACCTGAGAACATTGCGTAATGCCAAGGCAAGGCTAAATTCAGGTTCAGAGGAGGGTGTCCAAGAAAATGCGCCTGCGGTAGATACAATACCAAAGCCCTCCTATAAGGCATATGGCTTTGAAAAGGGGGTGCGCGGCGCTGCCCAGTACAAGTTCACTGCGGTAGTAGAGAGGCTCAGGCGCGGTGAGAAGTTGCAGGATATAATGGCTGAATATTTTGGCAGCTACCGTAACTGGAGGAAGACGGTCATGAGGATGAAAGATGAATTTGATCCGACCATTGAAGACCTCTGGCTCTTCTTTCTCCTTCAGGAGGGGAGTATTTACTTCCAGAGTGATACCCCCAGCTTCTTTAATTACCTGTTTGATAAAGCCCTGCAGATGAGAAACAATAGGGTAGGCAAATTTGTGCGTGGTGAATCAGTGCGCTGGTATGATATCCTCGCCCTGACTCTTTCTACCTTAAAAGGTATAGGCCCGGGAGGAAAATATTCGCAGTTAGTGCCTTATCAACACTTATTCAGTATTGATGACTTAGAAGAGATGTTCCGCACTAAAGATTTTATTGATTATTACGCAGGGATGACAGAGCAGCAGAGGAGTGATGAATATGGTAAATTAACAGCGGATATACGCGCGGAAGTAGTTGCCTTAAAGTCGAAGATAGATGAGTTAAATATAATTTATGGAGATACTGATAAACCCAGGGTTAAAGAGGCATTATTAAAGACAGCAGAATATAAAGATTATGTTGCCTTTATGCAGGGAGAATGGAACAAAGAAAAACCGCTCTTCTTCAAGACCTACCCTGACTTGGTAGGTGGCTGGAATGGCGTATTAGGCTGGCTGCATATTATAAGGAACAACTATAAACCCCTGGCTGCCGCAATTCAGGTTACTTTGGTTGCCGCGGGAATCATTCTCCTCCGTAACGGTATCCTCTTGACCGTAAATCCTCTTATTATCGGTTTAGTAGCAATATTAGGAATAGTTCTAATATGGTTCTTAGTGCCTCAGGGCTTAAACCTGATTATAAACAGGATTCCTAAGAGATATGGCCGCACTACCAGGCCTGATGAGGGTTATAGTCCAGCTTCTGTTTCAAGAGGTAGAAAGGCATTTAGAGTAGTGTTCTGGGTGGTGGCAGCAGGGCTTAAGATCGTCTGGAACGCAGTTTTGTTCCACTACATCTTAATCGCTACTGGTGAGTTAGCCGGGGTAGTCGCTTTCGGAGGCGGTATTTTAGGTGTTGGCGTGGGCTGGCTGCTTATGGTTGGAATGTGGATACCTTTTGCGCTCTTCTTCTTCCTGGATATCTTTGCCATCTTCTATTTACAGGAAGCCATAACCGGCTATATCTATGGCAAGTGGTTAGGCCTGGGTGTGATCAAGGAGGGCAAGATCTTAGGCTTCATCCCGATACAGAAAAAGAGAGATTTCTTGGAGAAGATCATCGAAGATAAATTCATTAGCAAAGGGCGCAGCTTCAGTGATGAAGAAAGAAGAGCGGCATTAGCCGATATTATCAATCTTATTTTAGAGGCACTTTACAACGAGGATATGATCACGAAAGCTGAATGGGATGCTAACAAATGGGTCAATAATGTAGCGCCGCAGGATTTCTTTTCTCTAAAGAATAAAAAGATGAGAAAACGCATTTCAGTCTTCCTGAACAGCCTGCTGATGGATAGCTTGCGCAAGAGGCCGTTCTGGGAGAAGATCCGTACCCTGACTTCCCTGGTTCCTGTTGGCCCCGGAGAAACACTGATTTACTCGTATGCCGTTGCTCCCGGGATGAGCGCTGAAGACCAGGCGAATACTCTGGATACGAGATTAACTACTGGCATCACTAACTTAACTCATCTCATTACTCGCTATCCTGATGAATGGCTGAACTTCATAGCCAGGATGGGAGAAGGCCCTAACCCCATAGCTAGCCCGAACGAGATAGCGAGAATGAAAGGCCTAAAATTAGGAGACGTTTTAGGAAAGGTAAATCCTGATTTGGAATGGGAGATCCGGCTCTGGGCTTCTTACAGGTTCCAGCCTTTTGCCAGGACATTAAATGGCCTGATGCATTATCCGCAGGTATTAAGGCTTTTTGCGCGGATGGACCATCCGGATTGGAGCGAAGACAAGATAAATGAAGAGGTCAACCGTAAATACCAGCTCCTCTGGGCGCATCAGGGTTATGGTGATTATGTGACAAAGTCTGACCCCAAGGCAGAAGAGACTAGGTTATTGGCAGAATATTACTATAAGAAACATAGGTTCTTAATAGACTTTGCTTCTTTACAAAAACGCGAGGACGGCTTCTGGTATAACGTTTTTGCCAGGTATGATCCTAAGACTGGAAAGATAAAAGATAAATATACTATTAAATTAACCAAAGACTTCCCTATTGTTAGCGAAGGTAAGCCTGGTAACCAGACGCATTCCCGCAGATTCGCCCGCGGCGAAATCATCATGACTATGGATATTAACCAGGATTTCTACATTGAACAGGCATTAAAGATACCTGCTGCCCTGACCTACTTTGATGAGAATGCGGTGGCTATAGTAGGTTATCCTGAAGATATCTTTACTGATACCTACAATGATATCGGCGCCTTCCATGCTTTGGCTGACCGTTCCTTTAACTCCCTTGTCCAGCGCACCCTCACGCTCTTGGGCGCCAGGTTCCATTACGGACACCCTGATTTCTGGCGCGCCTCTTATGTGGATAGTTTTGGAGGCGTCTCCCGTTCCTATCCGGTTAACGAAGATATCTTCGGCGGTTATGAAATGACCCTTAAAGGCAAGAAAATCTTATATGTTGAGTGCCTTGAAGCAGGTAAGGCCAGGGACGGTGCCTGGGGTACTACCTTCGGCATGTTCCTTAAGTTCGGTATGGGTGCCACACAGCAGTTCTACAGCCGCTATGTATATTATCTCTATACCTCTAAGAACTTTGGTTTCTTTGAGGGAATCACCCATTTCTTTGGAGGTATAGGTTATTATTTCCGCAAGCCCTGGGTAATCCTGGGCAACTTTGCCTATATAATCTTCCTGTTGGTAGTGGGGGTGAGCGGCTTCAGCGCCTTCCCGCTTGAGATACTCTTTGCCTTAGGTGGCGTATTTGTGTTATCCCAGGCAATCACCTGGACAGGCTTCTTCCAGTATATATTAGAGAATCCCGGCTTCAAAGGCATCTTCAAGTTTATCAAATTATGGTTTAAGATGTCGCCATTCTTTATGGCGCATGTATTTACATATGCTGCAGGCGTTAACCGCGCTGTGAAGGGTATCGCTACCTATATGGCAACCGGAAGAGGCTTTATGGCAGAGCACACCAAACTGTCCGATATCCTAAAGAGTTATGGCAAAACTCATGTCGTCTTAGGTTTTGCAGGGATTATCCTGAGCCTTGTGGGTATGCTTATCTGGAATAATCCTACCCTGGTTTTATCCTTACCGTTCATCATAATGATGCTCTCTGCCTGGTTAATACCTTTCACTACTAACAGGAGCATGCCTTTCTCCTGGAAAAACCCCGGGCCTTACTTCAAACAGATAGTAGCAGATTATAAAGATGGACGCGATCTAACCATAGAGGCCGCAGTTAATAAGATTAAGAGCGTGAAGTCAGATTTAGTCTGGCATTATCTTGGTTTGGTTGGCTGGGTTGTCTACTTAACATTGCCTTTATTATTACCTGTAGCAGTATTATACGCTACCGCAACGTTATTGTTCGGGATGGGCATCTTAGGCATAGTCTTATTCGGCGCTATCGCTGTAGCCTTTATCTTGAACCTTCTGTTTCCGTTTAACAGGAAGATAGTCTTACCCCTAGCGGTATTAGCAGCGGTAATATTTGCTTCCGGTCCTTTTAGCACAGTTCTTCTTATTGCTGTTGGTGTAGTTGCTATTTTAGTGTTCGTAGATTTATTCATCAGCAAGGCGCGGATGGAAGCTGCTCTGACAAAGATGCTTCAAGATTCCATAGCAAAATCCCAGGCTCCTCCTGGAAGTAATGTGAAGTTCGTACCTAAAAAAGGTACTTTGGAGATCGTTTTGGAAGGGAGGCTCCCCAAAATTATAAAAGATACCCCGGGAGCAACCGCAAGAGTTATTAAAAATTTAATAAAAACTGGTAAATTTGATATTAGCATTCGTGATGAACGGGGTGAGAGTGTAAATATAGCAACTATTCTCTCCGAGAATATCAAAATCAGTTTTAAAAGCATCCATTTTGAAATAGATTTAAAGCAATCTAAGCTTTCGTTTACGATACCCGATGATGCGCAGCTTACGCTGAACGTATCCAGCGGAGAAAAAGGTTATGTTATAACCGTAGTTGTTGAAGGTAAAAAGGCGCCTGAGCATTTAGAGTCCGCGCTTCAAAAAGAGGATACAAAAGAAAACACTCCGGAAGAAAAGCCGCTGGATTCAA
>JBAXNZ010000088.1:0-4521 GCA_037133515.1 bacterium | reverse complement strand
AGGTAAGACCATAATCGAGGCTGCAGCCTGCGAGCCTGAGGTAGCGGACCTCGTTGAAATACTGAATAAAATGGGCGCGAGGATTAAAGGCCAAGGGACTCCTATAATAGAAATAGATGGAGTAAAAGAGTTACACGGAGCTACGCACACCATTATCACTGATAGGATTGAGGCCGGGACATTTATGATAGCGGCCCTGATTACCAAGGGAGACATACTGATTAAAAATGTCTTAGCGCAACACCAGGGGGCATTATTGGATAAATTAGATGAGGCCGGAGCTTCAATATCTAGAGAAGGCAATTGCCTGCGCGTGCGGCCAAGGGCGAGGATTAAACCGATAAACGTAACTACCCTTCCCTACCCAGGATTTCCTACGGATATGCAGGCTCAGGTTATGAGTCTGATGGCCGTTACTCCCGGGATAAGCGTAATTACTGAAAAGATTTATCCGGATAGGTTTATGCATGTGGCTGAGCTCAACCGCATGGGTGCGCATATACAAAGAGAAGGCCCGCATGCTATTGTAGAAGGGATAAAATTACTCTCCGGAGCTCCGGTAATGGCTTCTGACCTGCGCGCCTCGGCATCGCTGGTTTTGGCAGGCCTGGTAGCCAAAGGCAGGACTTCAGTATCCAGGATTTACCATCTTGAGCGCGGATACGAAAATATGGAGGCCAAGCTTAGGGGCCTGGGTGCTAAGATTTGGAGAGAAAAAGAATGATTTTAATGATCGATAATTATGATTCCTTCACCTATAATCTCGTCCAGTACTTAGGAGAGCTTGGGGCTAAGACAGAGGTATTCAGGAACGATAAGATAACATTAAGCCAGATTAAAAAATTAAGGCCTGAAAAAATAGTAATCTCTCCCGGCCCTGGCAGGCCAGAGGATGCTGGTATCTCGTGCGAAGTTATAAGAGAATTTTACAAAGAGCTTCCTATTCTGGGGGTATGCCTTGGCCACCAGGCAATAGGTTATGTTTTTGGCGGGCTCATAGTCTCGGCAAAGAAACTTATGCATGGCAAGACTTCCTTGATTCATCATAACCAGGAAGCTATTTTTAAAGGAGTAAGCAATCCTTTTGAGGCTACGCGTTATCATTCGCTGGTTGTGGAGAGAATGAGCCTGCCCAGCTGCCTTGAGATTATCGCCTGGACAAAAGATAAAGAGATTATGGGTTTAAAACATAAGAAGCATTCTCTTTTGGGGCTTCAGTTTCATCCGGAATCCATTATGACCGGCGCAGGCAAGACCATCTTAGCCAATTTCTTGAAAACATGATTAAAGATTTAGTAAAAGAACTTCTGCAAAATAAAAACCTAAGCAGCGAACAGATGAAGGCTGCGATGAATGAGATCTTAAGCGGCTCAACCGATATCGCAGACATCATTGCTTTTCTGACCTCCCTGAACGACAAGGGAGAGACGGTAGAGGAGTTGACTGCTGCGGTTTCGGTGATGATTAAATATATCGATAGTATTGTAGTAGACAGGCCTAATATTCTGGATACCTGCGGTACAGGAGGGGACAAGAAGGGGACTTTTAACATCTCTACTATTACTGCTTTTGTAGCCAGCGCCGCAGGGATAACCGTAGCCAAGCACGGCAACCGTTCGGTCTCAAGCAGATGCGGCAGCGCCGATATCTTGGAGGCCTTAGGCGTCAATATAAATATGGATAAAAACAGCATAAAGAAGTGTCTGGAAGAGATCGGGATAGCATTTCTTTTTGCGCCTAACCTGCATCCGGCGATGAAGCATGTGATGCCTGCAAGAAAACAGATTGCCAGAAAAACTATGTTCAATATACTAGGCCCTTTGATTAATCCGGCCAGGGCTACCAATCAGCTCATTGGCGTCTATAGCGCAGAATGGACCAGGCCCCTGGCGCAGGTTTTGCATAATCTGGGCACAGTCCATGTGTTGGTAGTGCACGGAAAGGACGGCCTGGATGAGGTAACTACTGCCGATGAAACAATAGTCTCCGAGGCCTGTAGGGGGATATTCAAAGATTACCAGATTATCCCTGAAGACTTCGGGATCAAGAGGGCTGCCTCCGCTGATCTGCTTGGAGGTGACATCGAAGAAAATGTAAAGATCGTCTGGGATGTTTTAAAGGGAGTCAAGGGCCCTAAGCGCGATATAGTTTTGCTTAACAGCGGTTGCGCCATATATGCTGCTGATAAAGTTAATTCGATACAAGAAGGGATAAAATTAGCAGCTGAGTCTATAGATTCAGGCAGGGCGACGCAGAAGTTAGAGTTACTAAAGGAGTATTCTCGCAGATGAAAAGCGATTTCTTAAAAGAGATAGTCTCAAAAAAGAAAGAAAGGATTGCCTTTGCCAAAGGTCAGCTTCCCGAAGAGGACTTAAAGAGCAGAGTCCAGGGGCTGGGGCAGGCCAGGCCTTTTATTGAGGCGATAAATAAGCCGCGCACTATTTCTTTGATCGCAGAGATTAAGAAATCTTCTCCCTCCAAAGGCGTAATCCGGGAAAATTTTAATCTTCAGCAGATCGCCGGTATCTATAAGGAGGTAGGCGTGCAGGCGGTCTCGGTCCTGACAGAAGAGGATTATTTTAGCGGGAGCCTCTCTTCTATTAACGAGGTAAAAAGCCTTGTAGAGGCCCCTATATTAAGGAAAGATTTTATACTGGAGCCCTATCAGGTTTATGAATCACGTTTCTTCGGTGCAGATGCGATACTTTTAATTGCTGACCTCCTGACCAAAGATACTATTTCTGAATTAGCGCAGTTAGCCGATAGTCTAGGGATGGATTCGCTGGTAGAGGTGCATACGGAAAAAGAGCTGAAGAAGGTCTTGAATATGGAGCTACCGCTTATCGGCATAAATAACCGCGACCTGCATACCTTAGAAGTGGACCTAAAGATAACAGAGAAACTTTTTATCTTAATCCCCAAGGATAAAACAGTAGTGGTGGAGAGCGGTATAAAGAGCCGCCAGGATGCCCTGTTTTTAAAGATACTGGGAGTGAGCGCTGTCCTGATCGGCGAGGCCTTTATGGAGGCGCAGGACATAAAGAAGAAGGTCGAAGAGATAATGGGATGGTAAAGGTAAAGATCTGCGGAATCACAAATCTTAAGGATGCCCGCGATGCAATAGCTTGCGGCTGTGGAGCCCTGGGGTTTGTATTTTACAAAAAGAGCCCCCGCTATATTAATCCTAAGAAAGCAAAAGAGATAATCAATCGGCTTCCAACTGATATAATTAAGGTGGGCGTATTTGTAAATAGTCCAAAGGCAGCAATAAGAAAGATCGCTAAGCTTTGTAGTCTTGACATGCTACAATTCCACGGGGACGAAGGCGTTGATTTTTGTAGCTGGTTTTCCAGTTATAAGACTATAAAGGCCTTCAGGCTTAAAGAGAGCCTTAGCTTAAAGGATATCACAACTTACCGGACATATGCCTATTTATTTGATACGTATAGCAGAAAAAAATTCGGAGGCACGGGTAAGACTCTTGACTGGAAGTTGCTTGAGGGGTTACGTAAAATAAAAAAGCCCATATTCCTGGCAGGCGGGCTTAACGAAAAAAATGTCAGGGAGGCAGTAAAGATAGTTAGGCCGGAATGGGTGGATCTTTCCAGCTCTATTGAAGTAAAACCAGGGAAAAAAGATTATAAGAAGATGAAATCTTTTATTAAGGAGTTGAGAAAGGATAAAAAGGATTAATATGTTGCCAGATAAGAAGGGGCATTTTGGGGAATTCGGAGGCAGGTTTGTGCCGGAGACGCTCATCTATGCATTGGATGAGCTGGAAAAAGAGTATTGCCAGGCTAAGCGCGATAAAAAGTTCAAAGAACAACTTGAATATTATCTTAGAGATTATGCTGGAAGGCCTACCCCGTTGTATCTGGCCAGAAGTTTAAGCGCTTATTTAGGTCTTAATAAAATATATATAAAGAGAGAAGACTTGTTACATACGGGAGCGCATAAAATAAATAATACCCTGGGCCAGGGGCTGCTTGCGTTAAAGATGAAGAAGGGCCGCGTTATCGCCGAAACAGGCGCAGGCCAGCACGGCGTAGCCACTGCTACGGTAGCGGCATTGTTTGGCCTTCAGTGTGATGTCTATATGGGGACAGAAGATATCAGGAGACAGAGGCTCAATGTTTTTAGGATGAAACTCCTGGGAGCTAAGGTAGTTCCTGTTGAGAGCGGCTCGCGCACATTGAAGGATGCTACTACTGAAGCATTGAGGGACTGGGTAACTAATGTCCGCACCACCCATTATATTATCGGCTCGGTAGTCGGGCCGCATCCGTATCCTGCGATGGTCAGGGATTTTCAGTCTGTGATAGGAAAAGAGGCAAGACAGCAGATCTTAAAGAAAGAAAAAAGGCTCCCTAGTTATCTGGTTGCCTGTGTGGGAGGCGGCAGTAATTCTATGGGCCTATTTTACCCTTTTTTCAAAGATAAAGGCGTAAAGTTCATCGGAGTAGAAGCGGCAGGGTTTGGTCTTGCTTCAGGGAGGCATTCTGCTACTTTGGTTGCCGGAAG
>JBAXNZ010000087.1:0-4525 GCA_037133515.1 bacterium | reverse complement strand
GGGACTTGAGACCAGCCCCGTGCATCAGATACTGGTTGAACAATCTGTTTTAGGCTGGAAAGAGATAGAGTTTGAGGTAATGCGTGACTGCGCGGATAATGTGATTATGATTACCTCTATGGAGAATATCGATCCCATGGGCGTGCATACGGGGGATAGTATTGTGGTAGCTCCTGCCCAGACCCTCACTCCCCAGGAATATAATGACTTTGTAAATCTCTCCAAACGCATAATTCGTAAGGTAGGCATAAGCGGCGGCGGAGCCAATATCCAGTTCGGCCAAAATCCTAATAACGGCCAGATCGTGATCATCGAAGTCAACCCCAGGCTTTCCCGTTCCTCGGCATTAGCCTCCAAGGCTACAGGGTTTCCTATTGCCAGGGTGGCCACAAAGTTGGCAGTAGGCCTGACCTTACCCGAGGTAATGAATCAGATCACCGGCAAGACCTCTTCTTTCTTTGAGCCTACCGTAGATTACTGCGTCTTTAAGATCTGCAGGTTTGCCTTTGAAAAATTCCCCCGCGCAGAGCGTCTGCTGAATACCTCTATGAAGGCAGTAGGCGAGGCGATGTCCATCGGGCGAAATTTCAAAGAGGCCCTGCAGAAAGGGATCCGTTCCATAGAGATCTCCCGCTTCGGTTTTGGAGCAGACGGGAAAGATAAGATTACCGATGAGATGTTAATCAAGCCTGAGAATGGGCTGCTAAAGTTAATTAAAGATAAGATCCGCCTGCCTAACGATGAGAGGGTTTTTTATTTAAGATACGCGCTTAAGGCAGGGCTTTCAATCGATGAAATATACGAACTCTCCAAAATAGACCGCTGGTTTATTGATAACATGAAACAATTAGTGGAGATGGAAGAGGGGATCAAAAAATTTAAGAATAAGAATGCGGAGGATGATATAAAAATTAATCCGCAGCTGCTGCTGGAGGCTAAAAAAGACGGTTTTTCCGACAGCCAGCTGGCGTATCTATTGAATTCCAAGGAAGAGAAGGTGCGCGAATATCGCAAGAAAAACAATGTAAAAGCGGTATATAAATTAGTAGATACCTGCGCAGGAGAGTTTAATGCCAAGCAGCCGTACTTTTATTCTACTTACGAAAGTCAAGAGGAGGCGCGGCCAAGCAACAACAAAAAAGTAGTCATCTTGGGCGGAGGCCCTAACCGCATCGGCCAGGGCATCGAATTTGATTACTGCTGTTGTCACGCTGCTTATGCCCTTAAAGAGGAGGGGATTGACAGCGTTATGGTCAACTGTAACCCAGAGACTGTTTCTACGGATTACGATACTTCAGACAGGCTTTATTTTGAGCCACTGACACGCGAAGACATTTTAAATATCATTGAGATTGAAAAACCCCTAGGCGTGATCGTGCAGTTCGGAGGCCAGACCCCGCTTAATCTGGCAGTAGCCTTACGCAAGGAAGGGGTTAATATATTGGGGACTAGCGCCGATAATATCGACATAGCCGAAGATAGGAAACGCTTTAAGCAGATGCTGGAGAAATTAAACCTCTTACAGCCGGCTAACGGCACAGCCTTTAATTTCCAGGAGGCCAAAGAGGTAGCCAGAAAGATAGGTTATCCGGTATTGGTTAGGCCCTCTTATGTTTTGGGCGGCAGGGCAATGGAGATTGTTTACGACGAGTCGACGCTAGAGAGATTTATTATCGAGGCAGCCAGCGTCTCGGGGGAGCACCCGGTGCTCATCGATAAATTCCTGGAGGATGCCATAGAGGTGGACGTAGATATGATTGCTGACGGGACAAGTTTTGTCATCGGCGGAATTATGGAGCATATCGAGGAGGCAGGTATCCATTCCGGAGATTCAGCTATGGTTTTGCCCACTTACACTCTTTCCGCCAGCATATTAAATCAAATCAGGGAGGCGACCTCCAAGATGGCCAGGGAACTCAATGTCATTGGGCTTATGAATGTCCAGTATGCGGTAAAAGACGAGAAGGTCTATGTCTTAGAGGTCAACCCCAGGGCCTCGCGTACCGTGCCCTTTGTCTCCAAGGCTATAGGTATCCCCTTAGCGAAGCTAGCTACCAAGGTGATATTGGGCAAAAAACTTAAGGCCTTAGGCTTTACCCAGGAGATCATCCCAGATTACGTCTCAGTAAAAGAATCCGTATTCCCCTTCAACCGTTTCCCGGGGGTTGATGTCATCTTGGGGCCGGAGATGAAATCTACCGGTGAGGTAATGGGTATTGACCGCGATTTCGCCCAGGCCTATATCAAAAGCCAGATTGCCGCCGGCCAGAATCTGCCGAAAAAAGGGAATGTCTTTATCTCGGTGCGGGATAAAGATAAGAGGGCAGTAGTTTTTATCGCCAAAAAGCTAGAGGATTTGGGATTTCATGTTTACGCTACCTCGGGCACAGCCGCAGCCCTTGAGAAGAATGGTATCAAGGTTAAGGTTTTGCCTAAGATTGCCGAGGGCAGGCCTAACGTGATAGACCTGATGAAAGACGGCAAAGTGCAGTGGGTGATTAATACGCCTTCAGGCAGAATCCCAAGGCAGGATGAAGTAAAGATCCGTTCGCAGGTTATTCTCTACAATATACCTTATACCACTACTATCTCCGGTGCGCAGGCCACAGTGAGTGGCATTGAGGCCATGGCCAAGAAAGAGCTACAGGTACAATCCCTGCAGGAGTATCATAGGAAACTCAAAGGCTTAAAAACAAAAGCTCCTGCCTATCAGGCAGGCAGGCACAACAAAAGTGGAAAAGCTAAGCGTAAAAACAAATAGTCGCGTAGAACTAATTGACCTAACCGCTAAGGTTCAGGCAGCGGTAAATAAAGCCAAGGTCAGGGATGGCGTCTGCTTTATTTTCTGTCCGCATACTACCGCAGGGCTTACCATTAACGAGAATGCCGACCCTTCCGTAGGGCAGGATATTATAAATACCTTAAACAGGATTATCCCGCAGGGGCGAGACTATACGCACGCTGAAGGTAACTCTGACAGCCATATTAAGTCCTCACTTCTGGGTTCTTCTTTAAACATTTTTATCGAATCCGGCAAACTTTGTTTAGGGGCCTGGCAGGGGATATATTTCTGCGAGAACGACGGACCGCGGCAGAGAGAGGTGTGGATTAAGTTATTTGGAGAGTAAGATGCCGGAGCTACCGGAAGTAGAGACCATAAAAAGGGAATTAGAAAAAACAATCTTAGGAAAGAAGATTACCGAGGTCTGCGTGCATCATCCGGTAGTGATAAGAGAGCCTTCCGTAGCTAAATTTAAGTCTGGGCTAGAAGGCGCGGGAATAAAGAAGGTATTGCGCAGGGCCAAGGTTTTAATCTTAGAATTATCTAACGGCAAGGCCCTGGTTATACATCTAAAGATGACCGGGCAACTTGTTTATCCTGGTAATGGCAAAGAAGCAAGGATTATCTTTAAGCTATCCGACGGCAAGACCATGGATTTTAATGACCGCAGGCTTTTTGCAGAATTACGCCTATTGAATGACTGGCGCGCTTTAAAGTTTATCCAGAACCTCGGGCCTGAACCATTTGATTTAACAACGGATGAATTTAGCTCTATGCTGGCCAAAAAAAAGGCCAAGATTAAACCACTGATTATGGACCAGAGTTTTATTTCCGGGGTAGGTAACCTCTATGCAGCAGAGGTGCTTTTTCGCTCCAGGATTAACCCCCAAACCCCTGCCTGTGAACTTTCATATAAAGAAAAAGATAAGCTGCTTAGTGAATTAAAAAAGACCCTTCTTGAGGCAATAGAACACAAGGGTTCTTCTCTAGACCAGTATGTGCAGCTATCCGGTGATAAAGGAGACTACGTGAAGTATCATAAAGTATACGGCAGGGAGAATGAGCCCTGTCTTATCTGTAAGACGCCGATTGAAAGAACGAGCCTGGGCGGACGTGGTACATATTTTTGCCCTCGCTGCCAAAAGTAAGCCATGAAGAAGAGACTAGAGATAAACGGTATTATTATTGTCTCCGCCCTTATATTAATTATGATTTTTCCTGCCCTGTTTTTTAGAAACAACAAGATCGCTTATTATGACGAAATAGCAGAGATTTTTGGGGTAGCCTTTATACTCCTGGGGCAGTTATTTCGGACCTCTGCCAGGGGCTATAAGGCAGAGCATTCGCGACAGGGGGAATCCTTGATCAGCTCAGGGCCGTATAGTCTGGTACGTAACCCCATGTATCTGGGTATACTTTTAATCGGCCTGGGGATAGTGCTGGTGCTCTTTAAATGGTGGGTAGCTGGCATCTTCCTGCTTATATTTATCCTTCGTTATGTATTATTAATCTTTAAAGAAGAGAAAAAACTCCTCAAAATATTTCCTGAGGATTACCTTCATTATCAGCTTCGGGTCCCGCGGCTTTGGCCTTCGCCAACTACTTTATTGCAAAGGGATATAAGGGAGTATCTGCCCCTAAAATCCTCCTGGCTAAAAAAAGAGATTGGTACGATACTAGCCGTACTATTGTTGACACTTTTATTGGAATCCTGGGCAGATATTAAAACCGAAGGCCTAAGGC
>JBAXNZ010000086.1:0-4542 GCA_037133515.1 bacterium | reverse complement strand
CCGAGGTACCTACTGTCTGGAGGGAGAGGGCCAAAGGCAAGTCCAGCTTTAAAATGCTGAAACTCTTTCCTGATTATTTTAAGCTTTACCTTTGGGGGATCCTCAAGGCTTTATCCAGGTAAAAATATGCCGCTACTTTCAGTGATAGTCCCGGTTTATAACGAGGCAGGCACAATAAGGCAGATCTTAGAGAAGATCCGCTTAATAGCTATTGATAAAGAGATAATCGTAGTGGATGACGGCTCAAGCGACGGGACAGGAAAGATCCTGCGGGAGTTGGAAGAAGACAGCGTTAAAATCATTCATCATTCTACAAACAGGGGTAAGGGCGCGGCAGTCTTAACCGGGCTGAATAATGCTGCTTCTGAGTTCGTAATTATCCAGGATGCAGACCTGGAGTATGACCCCGCAGATTATTTAAAATTAGTAGCAGCAATACAGGAGGGTAATGCTGATATCATCCTGGGGGCGAGGTTCACCAGGGGCTATCACGGCCTGAAGATCCATAAAATGGGTAACAGGTTCTTGACTACGCTCGTAAACCTACTTTTTAATGCGGATTTAAATGATTGCTTTACCTGCTATAAATTATTCCGCAGGGAGACCATCAATAGCCTCGATCTTAAATGCCAGGGTTTTGATATAGAGACAGAGATAGTTTCCAAGGCCCTGCGCAGTAAACTGCGCATAAAAGAAGTCCCCATAACCTATCATCCGCGCAGTTACACCGAAGGTAAGAAGATACGCATAAAGGACGGTATAGAGGCGATATTCAGTATTATCAGGTGCCGTTTCGCAGGGCTAAGATGCAGAAAACAATCAAAATTTTAGATTTTATTATTTACTGGTCGATTATATTGCTGCCTTTTTCTATAGCCATATCTTCTGCCCCGGCTAATGTTTTTACCGGGTTTTTAATCGCAGCCTTTTTGGCTAAGCAGCTCATCTTAAAAAAGTCGTTATTTATAGATACCCCCATAAATATACCGCTATTGGCATTCTTGGTTATCACCTGTCTGTCTCTGCTAAATTCCGTAAACTACAGGGATAGCTTCAAAGGCGGTATATTGAGGCTCTTACAGTATATCCTGGTATTATTTATAGTGCTGCAGGAGGTAAGGGACAAGAAACATCTAATCAAGATTATCTTTTCTATTTTTTCCGGGCTCATGCTGATTTCTTTTGACGGGATCTGGCAGGTAGCGACGGGAAAGGATTTTATCAGGGGTTACGGCCCGGTGCTTAATATCGGACTACGACGCGCCACCGCCTCTTTTAAAGACTCAAACCTCATGGGAATATACCTGAGCGCATTTGCTCCCTTGGCCTTCGGGATGAATATCTATTATCTTAAGAGCAAAAAGGCGATCCTCATGTTTTTCTTAAGCCTGATCTCTTTGGTGGGCATAGCCCTGACTTATTCCAGGCCTACATTATTGGCAACCTATATTGTCCTCTTCTTTTTAGGGATAGCGAACAGGAAGAAGGCGCTGGTGCTCCTTCTTATTACCCTGACCTTAATTGCGCCTTTTATTCTTCCTGGCTCGGTAAAGAAATGGGCGAAGGACGTAGAGTATAACCCCATCAGGTTTATGTGCAACGATGACAGGATAGCGGTTTACCGCAATTCGCTGAATATGATAAAGGCGCATCCGTTCATAGGCGTGGGCGCCAATAATTACATGAAACAATATAAGAAATATAAAGATAAGGTAGAATACCGCAATATCATAACTCTGGATTACATGTACGCGCACAATAATTTTATTCATATGGCAGCAGAGGTAGGGTTGCTCGGCCTTTTAATATTTATCTGGCTTCTCTATAAGCTATTTAAAGAGAGCGCCAGGATTTATGGCTCATTGAGCGAGAGCTATCTTAAGATGCTGGCGCTGGCGCTTTGCGCCTGTCTGACCGCTTTCCTAGTCAACGGCCTTACAGAGTCCAGCCTCTATTATTCGCGCGTGGCAGTAATATTCTGGTACCTCATAGGCCTTAACCTCGCTTTAGCTAAATTTGCTCATGCTAAAACAGATAGAGCAAGTCAATAATATACTCTGTTTTCGTAACGATAGATTCGGCGAATTCCTTCTTAATATCCCCGCTTTTGGGGCGCTTAAAAAAAGTTACCCGGGCTCAAAGTTAACTCTGATAGTCGACCCTTACGTTCGAGAGCTAGCAGGGTGTATAGATTGCGTAGATGATATTATCCTTTGGGAGAATAAAAAACATAGCGTCTTTGAGATCATAAGATTAAGCAGCCGGCTTAAGGCCAAGAAATTCAGCCTTTCAGTCGCCTTTAATCCTTCTAAAGAATTTAACATCGCTTCTTTTCTATCCGGGATTCCTTTAAGGCTCGGTTACGACCATAAGTTGGGGTTCTTGCTTACTCATAGGCTTAAGGATAAGAAATACCTTGGAGAGAGGCACGAGATAGAATATAATCTGGAATTAGCGGGGCTGGCCGGCGCCATAACAGAGGATAAAGAATTATCGCTTCCTATTGACAGTCATCTGGCGGATGATTTGTTTAAGGATCTCAGCCTGGGTAGCTCGGATAATCTGCTGGCTCTGCACCCCTGGACCAGCGACCCGCTAAAACAATGGCCGGTGGATAGTTTTAGCAGCTTAGCTGGGCAGCTCTTAAGCGATAAAAGGCTATCTATCGTAGTAATAGGGGGTAGAGAAGAGTACCCTAAGAGCCTTGAGTTCTGCCGCGGCCTTAAAGTAAATAACTTAGTCGGTAAAACCAGCCTGGTGCAGTTAGCCGCGCTGCTTAAGAGATCGAGGCTGCTCATTTCAGGGGATAGCGGGCCAATACATTTAGCAGCCTGCGTAGGCACGCCGGTAATAGCAATTTTCAGGAATGACCTTCCCGGTAAAAGCCCCAGGCGCTGGGGCCCATGGGGCCAGGGGCATATTGTAATAGAAAAAAATAATCTTAGAGAGATATCCGTAGAGGAAGTATTGAATAAAGCCAGGGAGAAGTTAAAAAGCCTATGAGATACGTACTGATTTTATCCGGAGGCGTGGGTTCGCGCTTCTGGCCTTTAAGCAGGCAGAATAAGCCCAAACAGTTCCTGAAGATCTGTTCAAACAATTCGCTCATTGAAGATACCTTAGCTAGGGTCAGGCCTTTGGTTAGTAGAGAGAATACATATATAGCTGCAAGCAGTATCCATAGCCAAAAGATCAAGGGATATTTGAAGAGGGCAGGTATTCCGGCTCGGAATGTTTTATTTGAGCCGGAGGCCAAAAATACCCTAGGGCCCATAGCCTTGCTTACTAAAAAGATAGTTGGCATTGACCCTGAGGCAGTGATAACGGTATTACCCTGCGACCATTTTGTAAAAGATAGACTTAAGTTCTTAAAGCTCATCAGAAAAGGGATAGGGATAGCCGAGCACGGTTATATCGTGACCTTGGGTGTGCCGCCTGATAGGCCGGAGACAGGATACGGCTATATTAAAATAAAATCCAGGCACAGGGATTTCTGCACGGTGGCCGGATTCACTGAAAAACCCGGCCTCGCCAGGGCAAGGGTCTTTTTAAAAGACAGCAGGTATTACTGGAACGCCGGTATATTTATCTTTCGCGCCGATATCATGCTAGGTGAGATTAGCCGGTATGCCTTGGCCACCCACAAGATAATCAACGAGATCAAGGGGTTTAAGTCTTTTAAGAAACTCTGGCGTAAACTCCCCTTTATATCAATAGACTACGCGGTTATGGAGCGCTCCAAAAAGATAGCGCTCCTGCCTGCGGATTATGGCTGGACGGATTTAGGCAGCTGGCAGTCTTTAAGAGAGATCATTAAGAAAGACAAGCAGGGGAATATTTTTAAAGGCAACTGCATTGATATAGGCAGTAAAAACAGCCTGGCCTGGTCTGAAGATAAGCTAGTGGCTACCCTGGGCCTGGACAATATATTTGTGATAAATACAGAAGATGCGCTGCTGGTCTTTCGCGCTGACAGGGCCCAGGAGATAAAACAGTTAGTTGGGCTCTTGAGGCAGAAGAAATTATATAGGCAAACTTGAAGAAATTCCTTATCATCAATCCTTTCGGGATCGGGGATGTATTGTTTACTACCCCGGTTATCCGCTCTATAAAAGAAAACTTTCCGCTAAGTTTTATAGGATATTGGTGCAATGAAAGGGTAGGGGATATCTTAGAGGATAACCCCTACATTGATAAGGTATTCGCCTTATCCAGGGGAGATTTAAAAAGGATCTCTAGCTACTCTTGGATGCAGGGCCTGCGCAGGTCCTGGGGGTTATTTTGCGCCATAAAAAGAGAGCGTTTTGACATTTCTCTTGATTTTTCACTCGAACACCGCTATAGTCTAATATCAAAATTAGCCGGAATTAAAAGGCGAGTCGGCTTTAACTACAAAAAGCGCGGAAAGTTTTTGACTGAGAGCCTGGAAGTTTTAGGCTATCAGGATAAGCATGTAGTAGAATATTATCTGGGCCTGCTTGATTTTATCGGGGTTAAGCCGGCGGCAGACCCTAAGCTTGAGCTATTTATAGCGCAAGAAAC
>JBAXNZ010000085.1:0-4547 GCA_037133515.1 bacterium | reverse complement strand
TCAAGTCCCTTATATAAGAATTTCTCCAACTCTTCTTTATTATAGGCGATAGAGCCGCCGCTACCACCCATGCAGTATGCCGGACGCAAGATCAGGGGAAAGCCTATCCCCAGGCCGATCCTTAAGCCTTCTGCTACGCTGGTGGCAATACCGCTACGAGGAAGAGCTACCCCGATCTCCTGCATCGCCTTTTTAAAAAGTTCCCTGTCTTCAGCGCAGGCAATAGCCTCAACTGAAGCGCCTATAGACTCCACCCCATATTTTTTTAGGATCCCCTCCTTCATTAAGAAGAAGGCCAGATTAAGGCCTGTTTGTCCTCCTAAAGTAGGCAGGATAGCGTCTGGCCGCTCCTTGGCAATAATCTTAGTTACTATATCTATAGTCAGTGGCTCTATATAAGTAACGTCTGCTAAGCCTGGATCCGTCATGATAGTTGCCGGATTAGAATTGACTAATATAGTAAAATAGCCCTCCTCCCTTAAGGCCTTGCAGGCCTGCGAGCCGGAATAATCAAATTCGCAGGCCTGGCCGATTACAATAGGGCCTGAGCCAATCATAAGAACCTTCTTGATATCTTTTCTTCTAGGCATTTATTACTCCTTGGTTATTATTTTTAAAAATCTTTTAAAAACAGGGTGTACCTCTTCCATGCCTGGGCTAACAGGCAGATACTGCACGCCAAGAACCTTCAGCTTCCTAAGCTCTATTTCTTCTACTGTGCGGTCGTTTAAATTATATCCGGTAATTTTTACTCCCTTAATCCTGGCTAATGAATCCGCATCTACCACCCAGGAGTGATTCTGAACAGTAATCTCTCCCTTGTAAGAAGCGGGATTATGCAAGGGATAATTAACTCCGCGATGCCCCAATTTCATCTTGGTTACTTTGGCCCCCAGGCAGCGCGCTAGGAGCTGGTGTCCCGTGGATATACCTAATATAGGCATTTTACCCAATAAGGCCCCTAGGTTATCTACTACAGCTGCTAAAGCAATATCCTCTTCCGGCCCATTAGAGACAACCAGGCCCTTTGGCTTAAGCCGCAATATCTCCTGGGGCCTGGTATTATAAGGAAGGAGGGTCAGGGGGAACCCCAGCTTCTCAAGTTGCGCAATCAGGCTGCGGGTTATGCCTATATCTAGCACGGCTATACTTTGTTTTTTCTTGTTTTTCTTACCCAGCTCTATTTTTTTTGCCGTTGAGATTTTATCTAATATGCTCGCTTTTTCTTTATTGCGAAAAGCGGCAATCTTATTTAATAACTCTTTACTCTCAAAGCTAGAGGTAGAAATAACTCCTAATAGCGAGCCCTTCTGTCTTAAATGCACTGCCAGGGTACGGGTATCTACTTTGCTTATCGCGGGTAGGCTGTTTCTTTTTACGAAATCACCGAAGCCCTCTTTTGCCTGCCAGTTTGAATAGATGCGCGACTCCTCTTTAATCACCAGGCCCGAGAGCCAGACTTTATTAGATTCATTAAATTTTGGCGCGCAACCGTAATTACCAATCAAAGGGTAGGTTAATACCAGGATCTTCCCGGCATTGGCCGGGTCAGTAAGCATCTGTTGGTATCCTACCACCGCGGTATTCAAGATAACCTCGCCTATGCTGCCTGCGATTGCGCTTTCTGCCTCGGCAGCGAAACTCTTACCGTCTTCCAGCATCAGGATTGCTTTCATTCCTTACTCCTCTTTAAAATATGTTGCACTTTTTTAATTGCCTCTTTCGCACCTCTAACCTTAATAACGCCCGGTATATCCCAGGAGCGCAGGCTGATTACGGGTATGCCCAGTTGTAAACAATAGGCTATCTCTGAGAGCGTACCTGCTTCGCCTGGCAGGGCTACCACTACATCTGCGCTCTTTACCACTAAAAGATTCCTGGCTAAGCCTAAACCTGTGGGTATTGCTATATCCACATAAGGATTGGCATCTTTTTTGTTGTAACTTGGTAAAATACCTATAGTTAAGCCACCTCCGGCCTTAAAACCAGCACAAGCTGCCTTCATTGTCCCGCTTAAGCCTCCGGAAACCATTATTCCAACCACTTTAGCCAGATTTTTAGCTAAATTATGGGCCATTCGCTCCACTTCAATAGTACAGTCATGCCCCCCAATTATACCTACTATCTGCTTTTTCATCTCTTTATTTAGGGACGGTTCTGAAGTTGAACTAAAACTGTCCCTCTGATAGGGGACAGTTTTGCTTTGAGTTCAGAACCGTCCCTGGTTTTAGTGCGCCTGGACAGAATCGAACTGTCACACCCAGCTCCGGAGGCTGGTGCCCTATCCATTGGGCCACAGGCGCAACGCCTTGTTAATCTCCGAACTAACAAACTCTTTTCTTCCGGCCTTACCCTGCTGAATAGAGAACCTGCTGAAGATTATAGCTCCTTTTTGCGATAAAAGCTCCTGCATGTAATTAATGCAGCGCTCATTGCCAGTCCCGCTACCATATGTGGTAAATAATACTACTTTCTTGCCCAAAAGGCCAAAGGCTAGATCCATATAGGTATTCATTGCCGGCGCAGGGCTAAAGGCCCAAAGCGGAGTGCCCAGACAAACCAAGTCATAGCCAGAGAGGTCTGGCTGAATCTCCTGTATTTTGCCCCTTACCTTTCTAAGCGCCCTATTACACTGCGCAAAAAAAGAGCGGGATTCATCTAGGCCCTGTAATTCTACCTCCTCGACCTCGCCCTTCTGCGCTAAAAACTCTACTAACGCCCTGGCAACCTGCTTGGTGTTACCACTATAAGAATAGTAAATAACTATGCTCTTCATTAAAATAGACTTAATTGTTTCTCGCCTTCCTTAGCCTTCTCTCCTGCATCAAAAATAGAGACAACTCCATACTCGCCGTCAAAACCTGCCTTAATATTAACCTGCGCTTGGCGTACCCTAAGCACCCCTTCGGCCACACGAGCAGGCAAGCCTTTGAGCAATTCTTCTTTTGAGAGCTTAAGCAATATATTAAACTCTGTTCCGAACCTGGCAATATAAAACAGGTAATCTCTTTCTACTGCTACCGAACTCTTAGATACGCCTTTGGCCTCCGCTATAATCTCATCAAAAGGTATGAGATTCTTATAGGGGATAGCGCCTGAAGGTGTATAGCCGGCCGGCCGGTCAGCCAGCCGCTCTACGCGGTTCATTACCCCTACTGTCAAGGGCTTACCGCACTTGGGGCACCTACCTTTATGTTCTTTAGTTTCTTGCGGGGCAAAGCGCACCCCGCATAGGCGGTGACCGTCAAAATGATACTTTCCTTCTTCTGGGAAAAACTCAATCGTGTATAAAAACCTCTTCTTGTCCTTTTGCCTTAGCACTTCCCTGATAGTCTTATAATTAAGCTCGCAGTCAAAGACATTTGCCTCTCTTCCGATTTTAGAGGGGCTGTGACTATCGGAGTTACTGACCAGGGTGTATTTATCTAGGGCGGAGAGCCGCCAGTTCATCGCCGGGTCACTGGAAAGGCCGGTCTCCAGGGCAAATATTTTTGCTGTCTGCCCTTCAAAGCAGTCTTCTATCCTATCAAAGCCTGACATAGAGCCAAACAGGCTAAACCAGGGGGTCCAGATATGCCCGGGTATTAACATGCAATTTTCATCAATATCAAAAATAATGCGCGCCAGCTCCGCGGCATCTATGCCCAGTATAGGCCGGCCATCCGAAGCAAGGTTCCCGCGCCTGGAGAGTGTTTCATTTATCTTATCGGTGGTTTTAAAGGAAGGGCTAGTAATAATATTATGTATGCGGTAGGTCCTGCCATTTTTAGAATAGATACTGCTGATCTCAGAGGTCAGGATAAAATACGTATCCTGGTATTTAAATAAGCCGTTGCCTAGGTCCTCTAAAGATCTCTTTAGTTCCTCCAGCCAAAGATGATGGGTAAAGTCTCCGCTACCCATAAGGGTTACGCCTTTAAGTTTGGCCCATTGGGCGATATGTCTTACATCCATATCCCTGGAGGTGGCGCGGGAATATTTAGAATGTACGTGAAAGTCGGCAATAAACTCCATTAGGCCACAAGCTCCTTAAACGCACTAGAAACATTACCCCAGTGCGTAGGCGGTTAGCTTCATGCGTCTTGTGCATAAACTACCTTGCCGTTATAAATAGTGTATTCTACTCTACCCTTTAGCACTCTGCCCAGGAAGGCTGAATTTTTGGACTTTGAAACCAGGGTTTCTTTGGTCACCTGCCATTCCCTATCAGGGGCAATCACTACCAGGTCGGCATCACGGCCAACGGAAAGATTTCCTTTTTTCAAGCCTAAAATCCTGGCTGGGTTAACCGACAACTTCTCAACTAAGGCTGACCAGCTTAATACCCCCGACTCTATAAGCTCGTTGATAGCTGCCGGGAGTTCTGTCTGGAGCCCTACCACGCCAAACTCTGCCCGGACAAACTCAATCTCTTTTTCATTTTCGGTATGCGGGGCATGGTCTGAGGCAATCACATCTATTATACCGTCGCGCAGCCCCTCTTTTATGGCCCCCAGATCATCGAGGCTACGCAAGGGAGGATTCATCTTCATGTTCGTATCATATCC
>JBAXNZ010000084.1:0-4571 GCA_037133515.1 bacterium | reverse complement strand
AGTGCAGAGGTTTTTAGAGATAAACAAGCTGGATGACCTTTGTATCTCCCGGCCAAAAGAGCGCATGAGCTGGGGTATACCGCTGCCTTTTAGCCCAGGGCATGTTACCTATGTCTGGTTCGATGCCCTGATAAATTATATCAGCGCAGTAGGCTCTTTTGATAAAGATGATAAATATATATCGCGCTGGTGGCCGGCAGACCTGCATTTAATCGGTAAAGATATATTGAGGCAGCATGCGATTTACTGGCCGATTATCCTGCATGCCTTAGACATAGAGCCGCCTAAATCCATATTTGCCCATGGCTGGTGGATGATCGGAGAGGACAAGATGTCTAAGTCAAAGAGTAATGTAGTATCTCCTGCGGCCATGGTAGATAAATTCGGTATTGATGTGTATAGGTATTTTCTCTTGCGCGATGTGTCTTTTGGAGGGGACGGAAATTTTTCCGAAGAAGCCATTATCAAGAGATTTAATAGTGACCTGGCTAACGATTTGGGAAATTTAGTATATAGGACGCTGACCATGGTCGATAAATATTATCAAGGAGAGATCCCAAAACTCGAAGTAGATAAAATAAAATACGACACGCAAGGCGAGAAGATCAAAGAGAAAATTAAGGCTATCAATCAAGAGGTCGCCTTTTCAATGAGTACTGCTCTTTTAGATTATAGTTTAGCCTTAGGGAAAATCTGGGAGTTAATAAATATGACAAATAAATATATCGAAGAGGCAAAGCCATGGAATCTTGTGAAAGAAAATAGGGCCGAGGATCTTAAGGCTTTTATTCGCCTATTGGTGGATGTTTTAAGGAACTTAGCTGTACTGCTTTATCCTTTTATGCCGCAAACAGCCGAATCTATCGAAGGGCAGATAGGTAAAGAAAAAATTAACAAAGGTAGTCCTTTATTCCCCCGCATAGAGCTCAAGAAAAAATAGCTTCCAGTAACTTTAGCACCCATGTTGATAGATACCCATTGCCATCTGGATTTTCCTGAATTCGATAATGACAGAAAAGAGGTGATTGGCAGGGCCAAGGATGCCGGTATAGGCTATATCGTTAATATCGGCTCAAGCCTGGAGGGCTCAAGAAGATCTTTAGGGCTAACAAGGGAATTCTCTTGCGTTTACGCCACAGTAGGAATTCACCCTCATGAAGCTGATAAAATTAACCAGCAGGCGTTAGATGAAATCAGGGTATTGGCAGGAAGCGACAAGGTAGTGGCTATCGGAGAGATCGGCTTGGATTACTATAAAGGATACTCTAAGCCGGAAAATCAGAAACCACTCTTTTTATCTTTATTAAGACTAGCCAAAGAATTTAGCCTTCCCTTAGTGATTCATACGCGTAGCGCCCAGGATGAGACCCTGGGCATGTTAAAAGAATTTATGCCCTTAAGAGCAGTAGTGCATTGTTTTTCCGGAGATAATGCATTCTTCAAAGATTGCCTTGCCGCTGGATTTATGATTTCCTTTACCTGCAATATCACTTATAAAAAAGCAGAGAACTTAAGAGCCCTGGTAAGAGAGATACCCTTAGAGCGCCTAATGCTTGAAACTGACGCTCCTTTTTTGGCTCCGCAGGGTTTACGCGGCAGGCGCAATGAGCCGGCTTTTGTAAAAAACCTCTCGGAAGAGATTGCCCGTATCCGCCAGATTGATCAGGAAGAGATAGCCATTATTACTACTAAGAACGCCAAAGAATTCTTTAGCTTAAAATGAAACCACAGGTTTCTATAGTCAAATGCTCTAGCTATGATCGACAGGAAGTAATGGCAGCGCTAAGGCAGGCCCTGGATCTGCTTGGGGGTGTAACTGCTTTTATCAAGCCCGGTAGCAGCGTCTTAGTTAAACCCAATCTCCTGATAGCAAAAGAGCCACAATACTGTATTACCACGCACCCCGAAGTTGTGCGGGCGGTTGTCAGGATGCTAAAAGAAATTAACTGTAGGGTATATATAGGAGACGGTCCGACAGTCTTTGGCAGCGAGGTCAGGGGAGTAGAGGAGGTATACGCCAAAACTGGTATGCTAGAGGTTTGCCGAGAGGAGGAAGTAGAGTTAGTAAAATTTGATAAGGCGCGCTGGCGGGGTAAGTTTCCCTTAACTACCTGGCTAGATAAATGTGACTATCTGGTATCCCTGCCTAAATTCAAGACGCATCAGATGACTACGCTTAGCGCAGGCATAAAAAATCTTTTTGGCCTAGTTTCGGCTATCTATAAAAAGGAATTGCATATAAGGCATTTTCATATGCATGAGTTTGCCAAGATCCTGGTAGATATTTACCAGGAGGCTCATCCTGCTTTGACTATCGTAGACGGGGTAATGGCTATGGAAGGGGATGGCCCGGGAAGCGCTGGTTCGCCGCGCAGGAAAGATTTCTTATTGGCAGGCTCTGATTGCGTAGCAATAGATGCTATTCTGGCCTCGGTTATGGGGATTGCCCCCCAAGAAGTATTAACTACCAGAGAAGCAGCGCTTAGGGGCCTAGGGGTAGCTGATATTGACTCTATCTCTATACTCGGAGAAAGATTGAGCGATATAGCCGCAGGAGATTTTCAGCTTCCCACAACATCAGGAGTCAGAAATATCCCCAGGCCGATAGTAAGGTTCGCTAAGAGAATGATTAAATTCTACCCTTGCATTAAAGACGATAAATGTATCCGCTGCGCAACCTGTGTTAAGGCCTGCCCTAATCAAGCCATCCAGATGCGCAATAAAAGGATTGTTTTTAATTATACCAGGTGCATCCGTTGTTTTTGCTGCCAGGAGGCCTGTCCAGCGTCTGCGATCAAGATACGAAAGAGTTTATTAGCTAGGATGGCAGGATTATAATCTATTGACTATGGGTAAGAGAGGGGATTTAATAGGGTTAAGGTTAAAGCTCGATGAGGCGATTACCTACGGGACGCAACGAGAGGCGTTGCGCCTGGCCAAAGAAGGATTAAGGAAGGCTCAAGAAAAAAAGCTGCCGGGAGAAATAGAATATTTTAAAGGCCAGATGGAGATCTTAAAAGAAAATTTCTGTCTTGCCATAGAGCATTTTGACCAAGCGATAAAGCATAACCCTGGTGACGGGGCCTCATATAATGACCGGGCGCTGTGCATGGTAGAGTTAGGCATTATTGATAAGGCTTTTTATTATTTTGACAAGGGGATTGAGGTAGAGCCGGATTACGCCACCATCTATCACAATAAAGGCTGGCTTTTAAATAATATCGGCAGGCATAGCGAGGCAATAAAATATTTTAATAAGGCGCTCTCTCTGGAGCCAGGCAGGGCCGTGACTTATGATAACCTGGCAGATGCGCTGTTTAATCTTTGCGATTACCGGTCCGCCAGTTTAGCTTATAAAAAGGTATTGGCCTTGCTTAAGCCGGGTTCTTGCCGTCAGATAAGGAAGAAGATCAGCGCACAGATAAGATTGATCGAGAAGAATATAATTAAGAAAAAGCTAAATGGAGCCCCTCGGACTAAAGTCCGGGGTTCCCTGAGGCGGAATACTTGAGCGGCTATTGTCTACCCTTGTCCTTTAAGGCAAGGATTTTGGCCGCGAAAGTATAAACGTATAATAAATCAGTAGAAAGGGATCTTATGGATATCAGGACTATAGCCTGGGTTAATAATAAGATCAGGATTATTGATCAGACAAAGCTTCCGCAGGGCCTTAAGTATGTTGATATTAAAGATTTGAAAACGCTCTGGAGTTCGGTAAAAGAACTTAAGGTGCGCGGTGCGCCTGCCTTGGGAGCTGCAGCAGCGCTGGGTAGTTTTATAGGCATAAGGCATTCGCGCGCGGGGAGTTTTAATCGTTTTATACAAGAGTTAGATAAAGTAATCAGATACATAGGCTCCTCGCGACCTACTGCCAGAAACCTCTTTTGGGGTTTAGAGAGGATAAGAAAGGTTGTCTTGGATAATAAAGGCAAGCCTATCCGAAGCATAAAATCCATGATTTTAGAAGAGGCGCAAACTATAATCGAAGAAGATAGGGCCTCTTGTAGAAAAATCGGAAGTTACGGAGCCAGACTAGTTAAAGACGCGGATACTATCCTGACTATCTGCAATGCCGGGATACTGGCGACTATAGATTACGGCACGGCGTTGGGGGTGATTTACCGCGCGCACGAGCAAGGTAAGGATATAAATGTCTATGTCTGCGAGACCAGGCCTTTATTGCAGGGGGCGCGCCTGACCACCTGGGAACTAAAAAAGAGAGGCCTTGATGTAACTCTTATTTGCGATAGTATGGCAGCCACATTGATGAAGTCTGGAAAGATAGATAAGGTCATTACCGGAGCAGACAGGATCGCTGCAAACGGAGACAGCGCCAATAAAATAGGCACTTATAATCTGGCGGTCTTAAGTCGCTACCATAAAATACCTTTTTATGTCGCAGCCCCTGAGTCTAGTTTTGATTTAGGCATTAAATCAGGCCGGGGTATAATAATCGAAGAGCGCGATCCCAGGGAAATCACCGAATTATTCTTTAAAAGGCCGATTGCCGTCTCAGGCATAAAAGTTTTTAACCCCGCCTTTGACGTTACCGATCAAGGGTTAATTTCAGC
>JBAXNZ010000083.1:0-4575 GCA_037133515.1 bacterium | reverse complement strand
CGGTAACCCTTGGTAACTCTTTTACGCAAACACTCGATTATTTAAGGACTCAGACAGATACAAAATATCTGGCCAGGCCGAGGCTGTTGACTTTAAATAACGAGACCGCAGAGATATCGATTACTAAAGATGAGGTTGTTGGATATAATTCTACAGCGACCACCAGTTCGGGAGTAACTACTACCAATCTTGAATATATAAGGTCTACTGATTTGGTGCTTACCAAAGAAGGTATTGGTATTTTTCTTAGAGTAACCCCTCAGATAAATAATGAAACTAATGAAATTACCCTGCTTATCAATCCAAAATCAAGCGTAAGTAGCACAAGCTTCATTGGTACTGGCCAGGCTGATGCCGAGGTAAGGATCACCAAGTCTATAGTCAAGGTTAAGGATGGAGAGACCGTAATTCTGGGTGGGCTTATCCATGTCGATAAGCAGGTGGTAGAAAAGAAACTGCCTATTTTAGGAGACATACCTTTTGTAGGGCTATTATTCAGGCATAAAAATCAGTCTAAGGATGTTGACCGGGAACTGATAGTCTTTATAACGCCTCACATCGTAAGGGATGCAAGCGCAGTTTCTGCCTATGCTAAAAAGCCGGTTCTGCCCGGGAGAGAACAAAGTATAAACCTGGCAGCCGACCGCCAGTTAGCCATAAACAAGAGCCTAGATAATTTAGAAACTGTGAAATAATATTTTAAAAACCAATGTTCCCTAAAGAAAGATACCTAAGATTAGGCGAGCTCCTTGTTAAGGAAGGGCTTATCACTCAGGCGCAGCTGGAGCAGGCAATAAGGGTCCAGAGGCAAGATGGTGGCCGGTTGGGTGAGATATTAGTTAAGCAGGGTATCCTTAAGGAAGAGCAGGCAGTCGCTGCCTTAGGCAAGCAATTGAATATACCCTATTTTTCTCAAGGGTCCGAATTAAAGCCTGCGATGGATCAGAACTTAAGCAGTTTTATACCTAAAGATTTCGCGGCTAAGAATACCGTTTTGCCTTTATCGCATACCCTGGGTTCGCTCACCGTAGCCATGTTTGACCCGCTGGACCTCGTACTAGTTGATAATTTAAGGAAACTCACAGGCTGCGATATTAATCCCGTAATAGCCACAAAGTCTGATATCGGCAAGGCCATTGAAAAGTTCTACGGCAAGTCCAAGATATTCGAAGAGGCGGTAAATGCCTCTTATGATATTATCTCCGACGAAGCTGTCTTTGAAAGCTTAGAAACAAGCGATGAAGAGCTAAGCCTGGATAAGCTTATCGCCCGCGCAGAAGAAGCTCCGGTAGTAAAACTAGTGGATCTGATTATCCGTCAGGCAATAGAGGAACACGCCTCAGATATACACATAGAGCCTTATAAAGATCGCATATCTTTAAGGTACCGTATTGACGGTAAGCTCTATGAGATACCTCCTCCGGCAAAACATCTGCACCTGCCCATAATCTCGCGTATTAAGATATTGAGTAAATTGGATATCGCGGAAAAACGGCTTCCGCAAGACGGCGCATTTATGGTAAGGATGGAGGACCGGCCTATAGACCTGAGAGTCTCTACTATACCCACTATTTACGGAGAGAAGATAGTTTTAAGGATTCTGGACAGAAGCGCGGTAGTATTGGATATCGGCCAGCTAGGTTTTGATATGAAGCAGCTTGAGCAGATGCGCAAGGCCATAATTGCCCCCTATGGACTTGTGCTTTTAACCGGCCCTACCGGTAGTGGTAAGACCACTACTTTGTATGCCATATTAAATGAGATAAAAGGGCCCACGAAAAATATTATTACTATCGAGGACCCCGTGGAATACAAGTTGGAGGGAGTTAGCCAGGTTCAGGTCAAGCCGGAGATAGGGCTTACCTTTGCCTCAGCCCTGCGTAGTTTTTTAAGGCAGGACCCCGATATAATGTTAGTAGGAGAGGTAAGGGACCTAGAGACTGCACAGATCTGCATACGTTCGGCTTTAACTGGTCATTTAGTATTAAGTACCCTGCATACCAATGATGCCTCTTCGGCAGTCAACCGCCTTATAGATATTGGTATTGAGCCTTATATGGTCGCTCCTTCTATAGTTGCAATTATAGCCCAACGACTGCTTAGGAAGTTATGCCCGGAATGCAAAGAGGCATACGAGGTTAGCGAAGAACAGAAGAAGAAGCTGAATATTAAAACAGACCTTCTCTATAAGCCTAAAGGCTGCAGCAAATGTAATCAGCTTGGCTACCGTGGCAGGAGCTGCATATCCGAAGTCCTGGTAGTGAATGAAGAGATAAGAGATCTTATCGGCCAAAGGGTATCTTTTCAAAAGATAAGGGACTCAGCTAAAGAAGCAGGTATGCAGACATTGTATGAGACAGGGCTAAAGAAGGTTGAAGAGGGGGTTACTTCTTTGGAAGAAGCCCTCTCTGTTACCATAGGGGTAGATTAATGCCTAAGTTTTCCTATACTGCCAGGGATGTTTCCGGAAATAAGGTTGTTGGTCTTGAAGAGGCCACTTCGCAGGATGAGTTGATTAACAGACTGCAAACAAAGAAATTAATAGTGCTTAATGTTGCGCTGGAAAGTGAGGGAGGGACCGCTGCATTTAAGTTTGAAGGTCAGGCTCCTGGAAAGCTAAAGTTTAAGCACAATGCCATAAGGGGCGAGGATCTGGTAATATTCTGTAGGCAGTTGGCGACTTTATTAGGCGCTGCCGTAACTATTTTAAGGAGTCTGGATACTATTTCGCAGCAGGTGGCTAGCCGTAAGCTGCATTTTTTAGTCAGGGATTTAATGAAAAGTATGGAGGCGGGCTTGACTTTTCATGAATCCCTGGCCAAGCACCCTAAGTATTTCTCAGATTTATGGATTAATCTGGTTCAGACCGGGGAGGCAAGCGGAAACCTGGCTGGAGTTTTAAACCGCCTGGCTAGTTATCTTGAAAGGGATGCTGCCTTCCGCAGCAAAATTATCTCAAGCCTAATCTATCCCATAATACTTTTAATTGCTGCAACAGGCGCGCTTTTATTTTTAACCATAAAGATTATCCCTACTTTTGCTGATTTATTCAAAGGATTTAACGTGGATCTGCCTCCCCTTACCCTAATACTCTTACAAGTAAGCAATTTTATCAAGACCTATCTCTTGCTCATAACAGGCCTCTTGATTGCTGTATTCTTTGCTCTTAGGGCATACGTAAAAACAAAAGACGGCAGGTTGCTCTTTGAGCAGATAAAATTTAGCATACCTGTTTTTGGAGAGTTTTACCGAGCCTTGATTGTAGAGAGGTTTTCTTCGGGGATGTCTACCCTAATCGAAAGCGGCGTGCCCATACTTTATTCCCTGGAGATAACCGAGCATAGCGTAAATAATTCAATTATGGCAGGGATATTGCACCGCGTAAAAGACAGTGTGCGCGAAGGTAAGTCCCTGAGCCAGACCTTAGATAGGAGTGGTTTCTTTGAGCCGATGGTTATACAGATGATAGCTGTTGGCGAGGAGGTCGGAGATCTTCCGCAGATGTTTAAGCGCATAAATACCTTTTACCAGGAATACACAGAGACTTTCTTGACAAGGTTTACCGCTATGTTTGAACCGATCATGCTTGTATTTATGGGCTTGGTTATCGGTATAATGGTGGTAGGCATGTTTATGCCGATATTCCAGATTGCTACTATCAGCGGAGGCTAAAAAAATAATTGACATAAGCCTAGAATTATAATATTATAAATAGCAGTGTGATAAGGTTATTTTAGTTATATCTAATACGTGAAAAAGGCCTTTACTTTACTGGAATTAATAATAGTAATCATCATTATCGGTATATTGGGCGCACTAGGTTTTATTCAATACACCAAGGTCGTAGAAAGAAGCAGGTCTGCTGAGGCTAAGGATATCTTAGGTCAGATGCGCACCGCAGAAGAGGCTTATAAGCATGAGAAGGGTATTTATACTGACATTTTAACTGATTTGATTATAGACGCCCCAACATCCTGCACTAGCACACACTACTTCAGCTATGATACAAGCGAGACAGTAGGCACAGCTACCAGGTGTTCAGCTAGCGGAAAGACCCCTGATTCAACGACTGCGTATACAGTAACCATGACTTATGCAAGCAGCGTCTGGGGCGGAAGCGCAGGGTATTACTAAGCCTTTTAACCTTAGTCAGAGAGGAGAAATATGAAAAGAGGTTTTACTTTACTGGAATTAATAATAGTAATCATCATTATCGGCGTATTGGGCGCACTAGGTTTTATTCAATACACCAAGGTCGTAGAAAAAGGCAGGTCTGCTGAGGCTAAGGATATCTTAGGTCAGATGCGCAGTGCACAAGCTGCTTATATGCAGGAGAAGAATACTTACGCTGCCGCTATGACTGATTTGATCGTAAGTGCTCCTACAACCTGCACTAGCACACACTACTTCAGCTATGCTACAGACGGTACATCAGCCACAGCTACCAGGTGTTCAGCAAGCGGAAAGACCCCTGATTCAACGACTGCGTACACAATAAATATAGGCCTTGCTAGCGGTACCTGGGGCGGAAGCGCAGGGTATTACTAAGCCTTTTAACCTTAGTCAGAGAGGAGA
>JBAXNZ010000082.1:0-4675 GCA_037133515.1 bacterium | reverse complement strand
GAGTCCCCATCTACTGCGGTAGATGCTAAGCTGCGTAAACGATTAGGAGAGCTGGCTATTAAAGGGGCCAGGGCAGTCAATTATGTGAGCGCCGGCACTATTGAATTTCTTCTGGACCAACATAATAATTTTTATTTTATGGAGATGAACACCCGCATCCAGGTAGAGCATCCGGTCACGGAGATGGTCACCGGGATAGACCTGATAAAAGAACAGATACGCATCGCTGCCGGAGAAAGGTTGCATTTCCAGCAGGACGATATAAAAATAAAAGGCTCATCCATAGAGTGCCGCATCAATGCCGAAGATTTTGAGAATAATTTTATGCCCTCTCCAGGAAAGATTGAGACGCTTAACCTTCCCGGAGGGCCAGGGGTGCGCGTAGATACGCATATATATCCAGGCTACGAAATCACTCCCTATTATGATTCCATGGTAGCCAAGCTTATAACTTACGCAAAGACCAGGCCGGAAGCAATCCAGATAATGCGCAGGGCCTTAAGTGAGTTCCATATTGCGCCTATTAAAACTACCATAAATTTTCACTTGAGCCTGCTCAATAATCCGCTGTTTCTTAAAGGGGATATATCTACCCATTTTGTGCAGGATATGTTTAAAGAAGATAAGACGGAGGAATAATGCATAAAGAAGAATCCCGTACAGATTTAGGCGCGATCAGGATACACAAGAATGTCGTTGCCTCTATCGCTTCTATAGCGGCTGTGGAGATACCCGGCGTCAAGCGTATCGGAGGAGATTTAAGGAGCGGGCTCTACGAGTTAATGGGGAAAAAATTTCTGGCTTCCATCAAGGTTGAGATAGACAGAAATGAAGAGGTGAGGCTTGAGGTACCACTGATTATAAAATACGGTTTTAATATACCGGATATTGCAAGCCGCGTGCAGGAGAGCGTGCGTAGCGCCCTTGAAAAAATGACCAATCTTTTAATAAAAGATATAAATGTAAATGTGCAGGGTATAGAGAGGAGTTAATAATGAGGCTATTTACTGTTTTGGGCATATTATTTTACGCGGTAGTCCTTATCTTGATAGGAGTGGTACTGATAGTTTTTTCTTTAAATCTTCTACAGGCGCAGGATATAAATAGCGCCTTGGCCTACCTGCATTATAACCTTAACTCCAGGATAATCGTAGGCCTTTCGGGGGCGCTGCTTATATTAATCAGTTTTTCTTTTGCGCAATTGATACTCGGCCGTTTCCAGCGCGAAAGGACTATCGCCTTTGCTACGGCCTCTGGCGAAGTAACTATCGCACTTTCTGCAGTTGAGGATCTGATAAAACGGCTGGCAGGGGTTATCCCCGAGATAAAGGAGCTGCGGCCGGACGTGATTGCCTCCAAGAAAGGAATTCTGGTTGACCTGAGGGTGATTTTAAGGTCTGAGGCGAATATTCCGGAGCTGACCTCAAGGCTCCAGGAGATTACAAAATCTAAAATACAAGAGGTACTGGGCCTGGAAGAGCAGAATATAGTAAAAATACATGTAGGTAAAATTATTTCTATAGAAGAAAAAAAGAGAAGGGAAACATTAAAGGAAGAACCCCCCATACCATTCGGTGGTTACGGGAGAGTTTAAACTTTAACAATCATTGGGGAGGAAAGAGTCATGGCAAGGATCGGCATTCTTACGGGCGGAGGAGATTGTCCCGGGCTAAATTCGGTTATTAGGGCAGTAGTCAGGAAAGGGATAAACCATGGGTATGAGATTTTAGGAATCAAGAATGGCTGGAAGGGTTTGATAGAGAGCGATTGCCTTTCCCTAAACCTTGATGCGGTTTCAGGAATCTTACCTAAAGGCGGCACTATATTAGGGACCAGCCGTACTAACCCTTACAAAAAAGAAGGGGAGTTAGAAAAGGTGCAGGCTAACTATAAGAAGCTAGGCCTGGATGCCTTAATTGCAGTAGGGGGCGAGGATACGCTGAGCGTAGCAGTAAAATTGATTAAGGACGGAATTCCTAATATAGTAGGCGTGCCCAAAACAATAGATAATGATCTTTCTTGCACTGATTATACATTTGGTTTTGATACAGCATTGAATACAGCTACGGAGTGTATTGACAAACTACATACTACCGCAGAGAGCCATCATCGCATTATTGTGGTTGAGGTTATGGGCAGGCACGCCGGATGGATTGCCATCGAGTCCGGTATTGCCGGAGGCGCGGATGTAATCTTGATACCAGAGATACCGGTGGATATTGAGGAGGTTTGTGAGATTATCAAGAAAAGGCATAACCGCGGCAAGACCTTTAGCATCGTGGTCGTAGCTGAAGGCGCGCAATTTAAAAAAGGTAAATTCGTAACGCAAGAGCAAAAACTTGATGAGTTTGGCCATGTAAGGCTAGGAGGAATGGGCGAGATTTTAGGCCAGGAAATAGGCAAGAGAACCGGCTATGAAACTAGAGTCAGCGTCCTAGGCCACATACAAAGAGGCGGCACGCCCTCTGCCTTTGACAGGATTCTAGGGACGAGATTTGGGGTTAAGGCAGTGGAGCTGGTAATCAATAAAAAATTTGGCAGGATGGTAGCCCTGGCGGGAAACAAGGTTATTGATGTCCAGATACAAGATGCCGTGGCCACCTTAAAAACAGTGGATATGGACCTCTATGAAATAGCTAAAGTTTTTTTTAGCTAAACTATAAAAGGAAAAGGCCATGAGAGATAAGATAAAAGATATACTTTTAGAGAGTATCCAAGTAAAAGAGGAGCTGCTGCGTAAACATGTCGGCCAGATCATGGAGATAGCCGACCTAATCAAAGAGGCCTTAAAGTCTAAAGGCAAGGTTATTCTTTTTGGCAATGGAGGTTCAGCCAGCGATAGTGAGCATATTGCTGCCGAGTTCATAGGCAGGTTTAAAAAAGACAGGACCGCGCTTGCTGCCATCGCATTGACGACCAACACCTCAGTGCTAACCTCGCTTGCCAATGATTACGGCTACGAAACAGTCTTCTCAAGACAGATAGAGGCACTGGCAGGAAAAAATGATATCGCTATCGGCATCTCTACCAGCGGTAAGGCTAAAAATGTGGCAGCTGGAATACGCCAGGCTAAAAAAATGGGCGTAAAGACTATAGCCCTTACAGGAGGCGACGGAGGAGAGCTGGCTAAATTAGCAGATCTATCCCTGGTAGTCCCCTCCTTAGTTACGGCCAGGATACAGGAGGCGCACATCACCATCGGCCATATTATCTGCGAGCTAATAGAGGAGGCGCTTTGTTAAGGAGTAAGATTAAAAGCCCGCATAGCTTAAAAATAATCTTTTCTCAACTAAAAAAAAGAGGCGAAAGAATAGTTTTTACCAACGGCTGCTTTGATCTCTTGCATTTCGGACATGTTAGCTATTTGCGTGAGGCAAAAAAGAGGGGTGATGTACTAGTGGTAGGGGTTAACTCCGATACGTCCGTAAGAAGGATAAAGGGTAAGAACCGCCCGATTATAGACGAGAAAAACAGGCTTAGCGTTATCGCGGCCCTGGAGAGCGTAGATTATGTAGTTTTATTCAGCGAAGATACACCGCTTAATTTAATAAAAGCACTGCGGCCGGATATTTTGGTTAAGGGCGCTGATTGGGATAAAAAAGATATAGTGGGCGCAGATTTTGTTTCCAGTTATGGCGGTGAGGTAATTGTTATAAAATTATCTAAAGGGTATTCTACTACCAAGATAATAAGAAAAATTGCCAAAACATTCTAAAGATACAGGCATCAAAAGGATTATCGACGTAAATATAAACCGGGCAAAAGAAGGTCTGCGGGTCTGCGAAGAAGTAGCCAGGTTTATCCTAAATAGCCATAGCCTTACCGCGGAATTTAAGAAGTTAAGACACCGCATAGATTACCTAATCAGGCAAGAGGGATTTTTTAAAAATCTTATCAAGTACAGGGATAGCCTCAATGATACAGGCAGGCTGATATATGCCCAGGAGCTTAAGCGAAAGGGATGCGGCGATATATTCTTCGCCAATATTCAGCGCGTGAAAGAATCGATAAGGGTTTTAGAAGAGTTCAGCAAATTAAAGGATAGCTCGTTAGCTATCAGTTTTAAGAGAATCAGGTATGCTATCTATGAGCTGGAAAAGAAAACCGCTAGCAGGTTGTTAAATGACGCAACTGGAATACGCCAAAAACAATAAACTTACCCCCCTTGTTAAGAAAATTGCTAAAACTGAGGGCATCTTACCTAGCAAGCTCCTGAAATATATCAAAGAAGGGCTGGTAGTTATTCCGCTTAACTTAAAACGCAGCAGCATAAAGAAACCCTGCGCCATAGGCTATTCTTTACGCACTAAGGTTAATGCAAACCTGGGAACTTCTACCGATAAGCCAAGCATAAGTGAAGAGTTAGAAAAATTAAAGATAGCTGTAAAATACGGGTCTGACACTGTTATGGATTTAAGCGTGGGCCCTGGTATAAAAAAAGTAAGAAGGCAAATATTAAGGCAATCCCCCATACCTGTAGGCACAGTACCTATATATGAGCTCGCTGTAGGGGCCCAGCAAAGTAAAGGCGATTTCTTAAGTTTTGATGCGGACGATATGTTGAGTGTCCTGGAAGAGCAGGCAAAAGAAGGAGTTGATTTTTTTACTGTGCATTGCGGGGTCACTAGGAGCTCACTTGCTATACTAGAAAAACAAAAAAGGATTATGGGGATTG
>JBAXNZ010000081.1:0-4689 GCA_037133515.1 bacterium | reverse complement strand
AGCAAATAATATTAATGCCCTTGGTGCTGGAGTCTGCCTGGTAGGGGTTACCGGTCTGGACGGAAATAATAATATTTTCTTGGGCCAGCTTAAGAAAAGAAAGATCAGCTCTCGAGGTATATTTAAAGAACCCAGAAGGTATACTACGGTAAAGACGCGCATCCTGGCCGGTCACCAGCAGGTGGTTAGGGTAGACTGGGAGCATACCAATCCCCTAAGCAAGGAATTAAACCAGAGGGTTCTTAAATTCATCGAGCAGAATATCGCTGGTTTTGATGCCGTTGTTATCGAGGATTACGGTAAAGGCGTGATTAATATGCAGCTTCTACCCGAGCTTATTGCACTGGCGCGTTCCCGCAAAAAGATTATTACCGTTGACCCCAAGGAAGAGCATTTTCAGTATTATCAGGGCGTGACTTCTATCACTCCTAACCGAAGGGAGCTGGAAAACGCTATACGTAACCTAAAGATCAAAGATACCACTAACAGGTTCAAGCTCAATAATGACAGGCTCTTTACCGATAAAGATATTGATTACGCAGCCAGGCAGGTGCTTAAATACCTGGGGCTTGAATCTATACTGGTAACGTTGGGTGAGTATGGCATGCAGCTTTTTGAGAGCAGCGGACGCATAACGCATATACCGACAGTAGCCCAAGAGGTCTTCGATGTATCCGGCGCAGGGGATACGGTAATCAGCACATTTACCCTGGCGCTCTGCTCGGGCGCTACTAAGCTTGAGGCAGCGCATATCGCTAATTTTGCTGCCGGTATTGTGGTGGGTAAGGTTGGTACAGCAGTGACTACCAGGAAGGAACTTTTGGAAAGGTTGAGCTAATGGATATAATCGGAGTTATACCGGCGAGATTCTCTTCTACCAGGTTTGAAGGTAAGGTCTTGGCTAAGATAATGGGTAAACCCATGCTAGAGCATGTCTGGGAGAGGGCAGGAGAGGCCATTCTCCTGGATGAATTGATTATCGCCTGCGACGACGAGCGGGTAGCCACGGTAGCCAGAGAATTCGGTGCCAAGGTGGTAATGACTTCCAAAGACCACCTCTGTGGTACGGACAGGATAATCGAGGTGATTAACCCGATAGACGTAAAAGTAGTGATAAATATACAGGCAGACGAGCCCTTAATTCACCCTACCATGATTGATTCTCTGGCGCGCGAGCTGCTTGCAGATTCCAGTATTTCTGTGGCTACGCTGATCAAGAAGATAGAGGATAATGCTGAGCTGGATGACCCTAATATCGTCAAGGTTGTAGCGGATAAGAATAAATTCGCCTTATATTTTTCCCGGGCAGCCATACCGTACAAGGCAAAGAATTCTAAGGTCGAGGACCCTATTTATTATAAGCATATCGGATTATACGGATACACCAAGGATTTCCTGTTTACTTTTAAAAACCTTCCCTCATCGTCTTTGGAAAATATAGAAAAGCTTGAGCAATTACGTATGCTGGAGGAGGGTTTCCGTATCCGGCTTATCGAAACCAAATATGATACTGTGGGGGTGGATGTGCCTGAAGATTTGAAAAAGGTAGCTGAACGCCTGGAAAAGGAAAAAAGATAATGCGTCAGGTCAGCGTAAAAAATATCAAGATAGGGGATAAGCACCGGCTGGTTTTGATAGCCGGTCCGTGTGTTATTGAGTCGGAACGGCTCTGCCTGGATACCGGAAAAAGGATCCAGGAGATCGCCTCCAGATTAAATATCCCGTACATTTTTAAATCCAGCTTTGATAAGGCAAACCGGCTCTCCATAGATTCATACCGCGGCCCTGGATTAAAGAAGGGCCTTGATATACTGAGCAAGGTAAAGCAAAAATTAAAGGTTCCTATCTTAAGCGACATACACTGCCAAAAGGAAATCAACGAAGCAGCGGAAATTTTAGATATTATTCAGATACCTGCATTCCTCTGCCGCCAGACAGATATTGTGGTAGCTGCGGCCAGGACCGGAAAGGTTATAAATATAAAGAAAGGGCAGTTCTTAGCGCCCTGGGATATTGCACCCATAATCAAAAAGATAGAGTCTACCGGTAACAGAGACATCCTTATTACCGAAAGAGGCTCTTGTTTCGGTTATAACAACCTGGTCTCTGATTTTAGGAGCTTAGCTATTATGCGCCAACTAGGGTTTCCGGTTATCTACGATGCTACGCACAGCATCCAGTTGCCAGGAGGAAGAGGGGGCTCTTCCGGAGGCCAGCGTGAGTTTGTATCAGGCCTCTCTCGGGCAGCAGTAGCCTTTGGCTGCGACGGGCTATTCCTGGAGGTGCATCCTGATCCTGATAATGCCCCTTGCGACGGTCCTAATATGATAAATTTAAAGGAGCTGGAGAAGCTCTTAAAGCAAATCAAAAAGATTGAGGCAGCCCTATGAGAATAAATATTGCCAGAAGAGCCAAAGAAGTCCTTGAGATCGAATCAGAAGCAATAAGGGCCCTAAAACCGCGAATTGGCCGTAATTTTCAAAAGGCGATCAACCTAATCCTTAAGAATAAGGGTAGGGTTGTGGTAAGCGGGATGGGTAAGACCGGAATTATCGCCCAGAAATTCTCAGCTACCCTAGCTTCTACCGGTACGCCAAGCCTGTTTTTGCACACTGCTGAGGCCATACACGGAGATTTGGGTAAGGTTACCTCGGAGGATGTGGTTGTCATCATTTCTAATAGCGGCTCAACAGAGGAGATGAAACAGCTCCTACCTTTATTAAAGAAAATCGGTTCCCGTATTATAGCGCTTACCGGAAATACCAAGTCGATCCTGGCTAAATACAGCGATGTGGTTTTGGATGTTTCGGTAAAAAAAGAGGCCTGTCCTTTGGGCCTGGCCCCGACTGCTTCTACCACTGCTACTTTGGCCATGACAGATGCTTTGGCAGTGTGTCTCTTGGAATTAAAGGGGTTTCAAGAGAAGGATTTTGCCTTTTTTCATCCCGGAGGTGCGTTGGGCAGAAGCCTGCTTTTAAGGGTAGAGGATATTATGCGTAAAGGCCCCGCCAACCCTATTGTTAGCGAAGAAAAAAAGGTTAAAGATGTCTTGCTTAAGATTACGCAGGCCAGGGCAGGCTCGGCAACTGTGGTAGATAAAAAGGGCAGGCTCAAGGGGATATTTACCGACGGAGACCTGCGCAGGCATCTGGGGGTAGATGCGGGCCTGCCGGCCCGCAAGATCAAGGATGTAATGACTAAGAACCCGATTACCGTGGATCCGGAGATGCTAGCAGCTGAGGCAATGCGTATACTACAACAGAGAAAGATAGACGAGATACCCGTGGTAGATAAAAATAAGCGGCCGCTTGGCCTTTTGGATGTGCAGGATTTGCTTAAGGCAGGCTTATTTTGATGCAGGGGATTAAGATAGAAGAATCGGTAATTAATTTCGCCAAGAATGTAAAAATCCTGCTTCTGGATGTGGACGGAGTTTTGACTGACGGCAGGATAGTCTATGATTCTAAGGGCCGAGACTCCAAGTTTTTTGATGTCCATGACGGCCTAGGTGTTTATCTCTTAAAAAAAGCAGGAGTTCCTACCATACTTATCACTGCCAAAGGCTCGCGGGCTATTATGCCCAGGGCTCGCGATATGCGGGTAGAGGCGGTCTTTTCGGATATCCACCCTAAGAGCAGGGTTTTAGAGAAGATCTTAAAGAAATATAAATTAGAGGCCGAAGAGGTCTGTTTTGTAGGAGATGATTTGGTGGACCTGGGCCTTATGAAAATGGTAGGTTTTCCGGTTGCGGTATTCAACGCGGTTCCCGAGATAAAACAGGCAGCGCGCTACATTACTCTAAGGCATGGCGGCAGGGGTGCGGTGCGTGAGGTTGCCGAGGTTATTTTGAAGGGGAAAGGGAAGTGGCAGGAGATGGTGGCGCTATATGACCTTTAAAAGATTAGCCCTGGTTTTAGTATTTGTATTTATGTTAGCTTCTTTTGTTTGGGCAAAGGAGCAGCTCTCCAATGAATCGGACCAGCAGATCAGTGATTTTTCGCTTTCCGGTTTCGGGGAAAAAGGCAAGAAGAGCTGGGACCTTTCCGGTAAATCAGCGGATATTTTTACCGATGTCATTAAGCTTAAGGATATCACGGGCAATCTCTACGGAGAAAAAGAAGATATCAGGCTTACTGCCGATACTGGAGATTTTGACAAGGTCCAGGGCAAGGTGCACCTGGAGCAGAATGTGGTAGTGACTACATCCTCCGGGGCAAAATTGCTTACCGATTCGCTGGACTGGGACAGGAAGAATCAGATTGTCACTACTAAAGATAAAGTCAATATCGAGAGAGAAAACATGATCACCACTGCCTACGGGGCACAGGGGCATCCTAATCTGAACCAGATCAAGCTGGAGAGGGATGTGATGGTCAGGCTCAATCCTGCTACCGAGAATAAAAAGAAAGAAGATGCCCAGAATGGTAAGACCGTGATTACTTGCGACGGTCCTCTGGAGATAGATTACGAGAAGAATATAGCCGTTTTTAACAATAATGTGAAAGTTGACCGGGGAGACCTTTTGATCTACAGCGATAAGATGGACGTCTATTTCAATAAAGATAACAGTATCCAGGCCCAGGCAGGCCCAGACGGCATGATGGGGACTAAGGTTGATAAGATCGTCGCGCACGGTAATGTCAAGATAATACGCGGAGATAATACTTCTTATAGCGAAGAGGCGATTTA
>JBAXNZ010000080.1:0-4700 GCA_037133515.1 bacterium | reverse complement strand
TGGGAGGAAGAACTGTAGATTACCAGGGCGAAGACAAGGAAGAGTACTTAAGGGCTAATTTAGCGCTGGGTAGTGCTGTGGCCCAACCCGCTACTTTGGTTTCAGAGGTATCTCCAGTAGCAGTTATAAAAGATACCCAAAGACCCTTCCGCCTGGGCATCCTCACCGGCGGCGGCCCTGCCTCAGGCCATAATGCAGCGATCTATGCAATAGTCAAGGCAGCTACAGAGAGAGGCTGGCAGGTCATAGGCATACCCTTCGGTTGGAAGGGCTTAGTGGATGAAAAATTATTATCCCAGGCCCGCGTCTTGACCTTAGAGGATGTGGAGCCGCACCGCCATGAAGGAGGCACAATACTTGGGACCAGCCGAGAGAATCCTTACAGCGAAAAGAATATCAAGGCCGGCGTTCCGGCAATACTCTGGGCCGGTGTTCAAAGATTACAGCTTGATGCCTTGGGTTCCCTTGGCGGGGATGATACTAATGGTGTCGCCTCAAAGCTCTGGCAGGAACATCCTGAATTTCCTATCATCGGATTACCTAAGACTATGGATAACGACCTGGCCCTGCCTCATGGCGCCTCTACCTGGGGCTTTAAAAGTTTTGTCCAGGCAGCAGTAGCTGTAGTCAGGCATGGCCTGATTGATGCCTTATCCACAGGTACCCTCTTAGTAGCTGAAGTTTTCGGCAGGAATGCTGGATTCGTTGCCCAGGCAATAGGTGCAATAGTAGGCGCTGTGCGTACCCTTATCCCTGAAGAGGGAGATATTGATTTAGAAAAACTCATTAATGATGTAGCCAACTACTATAAAGGAAGAAGCTCAAAAGCTGGGGTGATCATAGTTAGTGAAGGGATCAAGATTAGAAGAGACTTCGCCAATAATGCCGCAATACTTGATGAGGTCTTTGCCCAGAACCCCAAGGTTAAAGTTGCCTTTGAGAGCATCGCCGAAGTAGATCAGTTCGGCCATCCTAAACTTGAAGACGCGGCATTAATAATCTCTGCGGTTCTCAAATTCGGCCTTAAGAAAGAAGGCATCCAGCCAAAGCTCGCAGGAAAACTAGATTACTTCTTCAGGTCTGCCCCCATATCAGAGGATGACTTTAATATGTGTCTTGCCTTAGGAGAGGCATCCGTTGATTACATTGCCAGAGGCCATAAGGGTGAGCTCCTCTATTACTTAGACCAGGAAGTCTTATCTTTACCTTTAACCGTCAAGCTGGGAGGAAGAACTGTAGATTACCAGGGCGAAGACAAGGAAGAGTACTTAAGGGCGAATTTAGCGCTGAATAGCGCTGACCCCGCCCGTTCACAATCCGGATTACCCCTTACCCAGAAAGAAGTAGGGAAAGAGATTATTGAGAAAGTACCTCAGACAAAAAAGGTAACTACTAAAACGTATCAAAAGATACTAGAATCAGCTGAGTTAGTGAAGAAATTCCTGCTTGCGATTGACCGCGCCGAATGGATACCGCGCCTAGAAGAGCTTTTGGCTGATATGGGAAGATTGCGCGCCGGTCCGTTCTCATTGTTCTACGGAGCTCTTTACGAAGGCATCTTCTACTTTGCCTCTGCTTTTCTTAATAGCCCACTTTCCCTTGCCTTAACTATCCTGCATGAACTAGGCGCCCTCCAGGGATTAACCCATGAGCAGAATCTCCAGCTAGAAAGCGACTTCATTACTTATTTATCCTCTGAAAATCTTTCCCCTCTTGAATTAATTACTGTAGTGACCGAAAAAGGAATTGTGGGAGTAGAAGTTGGCCGTTTCCCTGATGACGAATGGAATCCGCTTGTTTTAAATCCCTACCTGCTTGCTTCAGGAGATGCTACAGTCTCCTACCGCATAGAGTCTTGCGCTGACCTGGTCAAGATTATGCTTGTTATGGATACTCTACGTTTCAATAGAACTGAGCGCATGCATTTAGTACTAGAAAGGCATTCTGGGATTTTTAACGATCTGGCTACAATCTTTTTATATAGTTGCAATAGTCTGAAGTATTACGATGGTTCAGTAGTCAGGGATTTTGTAGGTTGCCTGCCTGCGCTTATACAAAAAAGAGGTTTAGGGATTTTGGTGCACCGCGTCCTTTATCAGCACGCCCGTTTTAAGCCTGATGCCGAAGAGGCGGCAGAGATTATTCATGCTCATGCAGAACGAGTAGAGATTGAAAAGCCAGGGGCTAATCCTTTTGATTGGGGGATCTTATTGCCCCAGGGCCTACAAGGACAAAATGTGGCCTTGGTGCACAGCACTGAGAATGATTTAGATATCGTAGAGTTATGGCTGATGCTTCTGGCCTTACGTAAGGCAGGGGTGGGAAGCGTGTCTCTTATTAATAGCTATGCCGGGTATTCCCGGCAGGATAAGGTATTTAGGCTAGGCGAAGGCATAAGCGCGCTTACCATGCTTAAAATAATCAGCGCCCTGACTGATACTTATTTTGCTGCCAATATACATTATGGGAATAAGAGCGGTTTTCTAGGGTTACCTGGCTATCCATTCAGGCTTTACAATATGAATGCCTTTGTGCAGCTGGCGGAGAATCTCTTTGATTTTGTCGTAGAGCAGGTAGATGCGTTTACCATCATTGGGAAGCTAAAGAAAATCCAGGACAAAAAGGTATTCGGTCAAGCTGGTGCGTGGGTACTTGGTCGTATTATCTATCAGCTACGCAAAAGATACATGAAGGCAGAATTGAAAGCTCATCCGTTACTTGTTCTTGCTCCTGATGATGGGGCAAGCGAATATGTAAAAGAGGCGGCAGAGGTCCTTGAGCATTACATTAAAGATAATTACGGTATTACGGTAAATATGCAGCGCCACTTTGGCTATATGGATAAAGTACGTACTGGTTCAACCAGTGTCGAGATTCCGGCGTATATACTTTCTACTTCAGAAGAATATCTTACGCGTGTGGATGAAGTGGAGATAAATCAGTGCTGGGTCTTTCTACTTGATGATGAAACTTCCTGGGGGACCACTCTTTTATCTGCTACCTATGTATTAAGAAGAGGCATGCATTTTAGTTGGCAGCGTATTTTATCAGGTCCGGTTCATGGTAAATTCGCTAATGGCCTTGAGCCATTCAGGAGCGGCTTTAGCGAAGAAGAGATCTCAAGCGCAGTAAGGCAGGGGGACGATATAGAACCCAAGCCCGAATATGTAGACGAAACAAGAAAGCTCATGCCTCCCAGGATAGTAGTCTCTACTAAATCCGTAGCCGCGGCATTAGCCCTGCCAGAAAAACAACAAGTTTCTATAGGGCCGCTGGTTAGTTATGCGGTCAAGCGTATTATCGGTAGTGCCGCTGAGGGTGATATGTTTAGGGGATTAGTTTCCGGAAAGAGCCAAAAGCCTAGCCGAGGAGAAATGATCGCCAGCGCGGTAAATGATATTCAGGTAGCTTGCAAATTATCAGATGAAGAAGAGGTTATGCGTAAACTCGTCTTTTATAAATTTGGAGATCCATCTACTGTAGGGGCCTTTGCCCGAGAGCTTATAGCCCTTATTCGTAATTGCCTAGATCAGCCTGGTGAGTGGGCAGTTGCAGTACGCCATACTACTCCCGCGCATCCCACAGAACTCCTGGCGCAGTACCTAGCGCAGGAATTAGGCATGGATATAATTCACCTTGAAACCACTAACTGGATGATGGGCTATCCTGAGCTACCAGCTGATCTGCGCCATAGCATTGTCAAGGATTCTACCAGGGTAGCCCCTATAAGCGAGAGTAGGGTCTTTGGCAGACGCGTAATCATCATCGATGATTTTATCGAAAGCGGCGCCACCATGACGGATGCAGCCCGGGCGCTCTTTGTTTCTAACGCATCAGAGGTGCGAACCTTTGTTTTATTTGATTGGCGCCAGACTATTGGAACAGAGAAGAAGATTTATCAGTATCTTTTTGCGCATCCGGAACTTATAGATGAGCTTTTCGCTAGGATGCACGGCGAATTCAGCCAGTCAGGGATAAAATATTTAATTCGTATGGCCAACGAGTATCCGGTGTTCTTCCTCAAGATAACCAGACATCTAGATGATGTAGGGCTTCAGAAAATACTAGGGAGTACGTTAGCATATCTACCTTTTAGCTCTCTTGAGCAGCGTCCGGCTGTGATTCATTTTATTGTTTCTTTACTTTGCCCTCCGCTTTATAAGTTCTTAAACTTAGAAGAGAGATTAGCAGTCATAAGCAGGGTTAAGCTGGCTATACCCCGGGGGGTAACTAGTGAAATGAACGATACTTTATTCGTTTCAAGCCAAGATTGGATAACCTCTTCCTTAGCAGTAATCTACGCCTATATCGCAGGATATGATTATCTAGTCTTTGAGGACAGGAGGACGATGACAGAAGAACAAATACAGGAGGCCATAGAAGCCGGTAAGCTACTTAAGGTTTCCGTCTGCAGCCCTTATTTTACCTCTCTGCCGCGTGAGATCTATGCCGCAGATGAATCAGAAGCCTTGCCCTATAATATTGGGGATATCCCCGGTTTAGCTGGGTTAAGAATCAGGCTGGCTGAGGCCAGAAAGAGGCTTAGGGCCGAGGTTACCTCAGCAAAAATAAATTATGTACCATCTGTCAACAATTATATTAGAGAGGTAAGAGCTATCTTTGAAGAAACCTGCGGATTAGTATTAGATTATTTACGCAGGCAGGGCCTTGAGCTTTCTATCGCTGATTTTGCCATAGCC
>JBAXNZ010000079.1:0-4739 GCA_037133515.1 bacterium | reverse complement strand
CTATAAGATCTACAAAGACGCGGTCAGGCAAAACCCTGATCAGCTTTATTGTCTTATACCCGGGGTATAAATCCTCTAAGCGCGCAGACTCTTTTTTAAGATCGACCTCAAATATGTTGCTGTCCTTAAGATACGAAAGGTCAATTGGGTTGTCCTCTTTGCTGATAACATATTTTATCTTAAAAAGGCTTACATCTTTTAAAAGATGCCCCAGGTATAATAAAACCAAAAGCATTGCGCAAGATATTGCTAGCGCTAATACTGCTTTAATGGGAAACGCTGACCTGCGTCCTTTCATATGCCAACTGGATTAATTTAAGGCAAAGCTGGGCAAAATCAATCCCCGCAACCTTTGCCGATTTGGGCAAGAGGCTCGTAGGAGTAAACCCTGGTATAGAATTAAGCTCCAATACAAAAGGGATGCCCCGCTTATCTAGCAGCATATCTACCCTTGAGCAGCCAAAACAACCAAGTAGATTATGCGCCTTTAAGGCTACCTCCTGCACCTTCTTTGAGATTCCTTTTTCCAGTTCTGCCGGTACTACATATTCGGTCATACCGATCTGGTATTTGGCTTCATAATCAAAGAATCTTTTTTTGGGGATTATCTCTATTACTGGAAGGGCCTCTTCCTCTACTATCCCCACAGTCAGCTCTCTGGAGGGAATATACCTTTCTAAGATTGCCCTTTCGTCAAAATCTAGGGCCAGTTGTACCGCCTTTTTTACCTCTTCTCTCTTGTCAACTATTGATAATCCGATACTTGAGCCATTAGAGGCCGGTTTAACCACTAAAGGCAATCCTAGATTATTACGGTATTCCCAATCTGGGCCAAAAGAATCCCTCTCTAAAACTTCATAATCAGGCACGCTTAATCCTGCTGCACTAAATATCTTGCGCGAGGCAACCTTATCCATCGCCAGCCTGCTTGCCCGCGCACCTGAGCCGGTATAAGGCATTTTTATACTTTCCAGTATCTCTTGTATCTGGCCGTCCTCTCCGAAGCTTCCGTGCAGAGCCAGAAATGCGCAAGAAATCTTATGTGACTTCAACAATGCTATATTTTCTTCTATTCCATCCGTTTTTATATCTATTGGGATCGCCTCTACCCCGAGCTTAACCAGGGCCTCGTATACGGCATGCCCGGACTTAAGAGAGATCTCCCTTTCCGTAGAAGGCCCACCCATCAAAACCCCTATCCTGCCCAAATTTAATTCTGCCATATCTTTATCTCTGGCTCTAATTCTATATTAAACTTAAGCCTTACCTTCTCGCTGATTAATACCATAAGCCTAAGGATATCTCCTGCCTTAGCCCCCCCTGTGTTGATTATAATGTTGGCGTGCCGTATAGAGATACCGGCTCCCCCTATCTTCTTACCCTTCAGGCTGCAGAGATCTATTAACCTTCCGGCAGAATATCCTTTTGGGTTTTTAAAAACGCAACCCGCAGAGAGCCAGGAAGGATCCTGGGTGCGCTTACGGTAATCTAGATACTCTTTCATAGACTCTGCGATCCTCTCCCTGTCTTTTTTACGCAATCTTAGAGAGGCGGACAATATAATGTATTTTGAAAGACTGCCCCTGCGATATCCGAAGTTTATTTCTTTTCTTTTTAATCTTTTTATATCGCCGTTATAATCCATTACCGTAACTTCCGTTACGAGTTGGGAAATATCGCGCGTCTTTATCTTTGCGTCTTTGGTTCTCTGGGATATGCCGGCATTCATCGCCAGGGCCCCGCCTATCGTAGCGGGTATCCCTGCCAAAAATTCTGCTCCCGAGAGGCCGTGTTTCCGAGCGACAGACAGAAGCTTTCCTAACTTAACCGCACCTCCGGCTTCTAGATAATTCCCGCGGCAACGTATTTCTTTAAAATAAGGGGAATCCAATGATATAACTACTCCCCTAAAACCCTTATCGCTGGCTAAAATTTTGCTCCCTGCCCCTATTAATAGGAAAGGCATTTTACCTCTCTTTAAGAGATTAAGCAATAGTTTTAAATCAGCTGCGTCTTTCGGATAAACAAAGAAATCAGCTGCCCCGCCTACCTTAAGGGTAGTATGCCTGCATAGCTTTTCTTTTATCTTAACCTTGCCTTTTAAGGGCTTCCACCATTTCATCGCTGATTTTTACTATATCCCCCGCGCCCATGGTAACTACCAGGTCTCCTGGCTTTATTAAATTAAACAGATGCCTTACGATCTCTTCTTTAGGTATAAAAACTGCTTCTTTATGAGGGTCAAAACTTTTTATCTTATCGCAAACTAGCCTACCCGTTACTCCTTCTATCATAGGCTCAGCAGCAGGATATATATCGGTAATAACCACGTAATCAGCCAAACTAAAACTCTTGCCGAATTCTTCTAAAAGCAATTTGGTACGGCTAAAACGGTGCGGCTGGAATATAACGATGAGTCTTTCGGCTTTTAGGTTCTTTAGCGCCGCCAGGCTTGCCCTTATCTCTGTAGGATGATGCGCGTAGTCATCAATTAAAAGATAATCCTTATCCTTAAATTTAACCTCCAGGCGCCGCTTAGCGCCTTTATATCCTAAGAGCGCTTTTTTTATGCAATCCAGGCTTATCCCAAGCTCTAAACCTAAGGCAATAACAGAAAGCGCGTTAGATATATTATGCAGCCCTGCCAGCGATAACACGAACCTATCTACAAACTTATCCTTATAAAAACAGTCAAACTCCGAAGAAAGGCCTTTTATCTCGATATTGCGGGGATAAATATGGGCACCCTCCTGCAGGCCAAAGAGTAGATAATTATTCCGGTAGTCACTGACCATCTCTTTTAAATTTGCGTCATCGCTACAGGCAAATACGCAGCCATCGCTCCTGGTCCTCTTTAAGAATTCCCTGAAGGCATTGAGGGCGTTCTCGAAGCTCTTATAATAATCGAGATGCTCGTAATCAACATTAGTGATTATGGAATATTTAGGTTGATAATATAGGAAGGAGCCGTCGGACTCATCCGCCTCAGCCACAAAGAACCTGCCGTCACCCAAAGAGGCATTGCTCTCTATATTCCTTAAGATGCCTCCTACTGCCAGGGTCGGGCGTAGGCCTGCCTCTAATAAAAGATAGGAGGCCAAAGAGGCAGTAGTAGTTTTGCCGTGGCTGCCGGTAACAGTAATAACAATTGCCTCCTGCATAAGCGAAGCCAGGGCCTGTGCCCTTTTTATTACCTCCATGCCCTGTCTTTTTGCCTCCAAGAGCTCCGGATTATTCTCACTGATAGCCGATGAGTAGACTACGACATCAGCCCCCTTGACATTAGCCTGGCTATGGCCGATAAAAACCTTGGCCCCGGATTTAACCAGCTCATTGACAATCATGTTATCCTTCAAATCAGAGCCGCTTACTTTAAATCCCCGGCTAAGCAAGAGCTGCGCGATACCGCTCATGCCTATACCGCCGATACCTATAAGATGATAATGTTTATTCAATTGGAAACACTCCTGCTTTTTATGAATTTAAAGATATGACAGCTTCCCGAAATAAACCCCTCGCATCAATCTTTTTTAAATGCGCATAAGAAGAACGCATAGCTCGAATTCGCTCTGGATTATCTAAAAACCCCTTGATGACCTTGGTAAGCATGCCGGTTTCTAGCGCATCCTCCTCTACGATAAGCGCCGCCCCTATGTTTTCTAATGCCTTCGCATTGGCTAATTGATGCCTGTATGCATAAGGATAGGGTATTAATACCGTGGCCAGCTCAAAAAAGATTATCTCAGAGATAGTGGTTGCCCCTGCCCTTGAAATAACAAGGTCTGAGCAGCTATAGGCATACTGCATCTTATCCAGAAAGGCAAAACACCTGCTAGTTACGCCTAACTCTTTATATGCTCTTTCTACTCTCCCCAACTCCAAAGCGCCGCTAAGATGTATAACCTGAAGGCCAGACTTATCAGCTATCGCTGCTAAGGACTCTAAAAATGCCGCATTAACCCTTTTACTTGCCTGACTGCCGCCGATAACCAGCATAGTAAATTTACCTGGCTTAAGGCCAAAAAAATCTAGGCCCTTTGCTTTGTCGACGAGTGTTAATGATGGACGCAAAGGGTTTCCTGTTAAAATTATCTTATTGCGGAATCCCGTAAAATAACTGCTGCTTTCAATGAAAGAGATGGCTATGCTGTCAGCAAATTTTGCAAGAAAGCGGTTTGCCCTGCCGGGAATGACGTTTTGTTCGTGTATTAAAGTTTTTATCCCTAAAATCCTGGCAAGTAAAATCATAGCCACCGAAACAATACTGCCAAAACCAACCACTATATGAGGGCGAAAGCTTAATAATAAACCAGCGCTCTCAAGCGTCCCCTGGAAAAACCTAACGCAGGCAAGAAGATTACTCCAGCTTAGGCCAGGCCTCAGAGGCGTTACAGAGATATAACGCAACTGATAGCTATGATTAACTGAAAGGTTGAGGATATTTTTTTTGGGTAAAACCAGGAGCACATCTATTTCTTTGTTCTCCCTTAAGCTGTCTAGAAAGGCCAGGGCTGGGAATATATGCCCACCGCTTGAGCCGGAAATTACTAGGACCCTCTTCATAATTTTTCTTCTGGGAATCTTACGGCCCTGGTTTAAGGGTATTCGCCTGTACGCGCAATATTCATAAGTATGCCGATACTAACCATATCAAAAACAAAAGAAGAGCCTCCATAGCTTATAAATGGCAGGGGCAAGCCCTTTGTAGGTAACATCCCGCAAGAGACTCCGATATTTAT
>JBAXNZ010000078.1:0-4864 GCA_037133515.1 bacterium | reverse complement strand
TATAGTATCCAATCAAAATTTTTTTGATAAAACTATTATTTATTTTTTGATAAAATTTCATACAACTCTGATTTCTTATATTGTTTAGTTTTACCATCTACTTTTACAGTTGTGGGCACGTCCATTTTTTTCGCAATCACTTTGAGCTCTTGTAAAGTATAATCATCAACGTGTTTCGTAATTTGATTTTTCTCGCCTTTTGATGTTGGTACCGATTTAGATGAAGTTGATGATATAATAGATTTATTGGATTTTGTCGACCTCTATAATAATAGCTATAGAGAAAAAGAGAAGCTTTGGAAGCATCTTGATTTTCAAGGGCCGATGCGTGAAAAAGCCGACCCCGAAATTGTTAAGGCCGCGCTTAAAATAACGCTGGATTCTAGCTCCATATTCTGCATCAATAACATAATCGATTGGTTATATTTAACCGACCTCTTAAAAGGAGACCCCTATCAATACCGCACCAATACGCCAGGCACCATAAGTAAGGAGAACTGGTCTCTGCTGCTGCCGCTTCCGCTTGAAGAATTATTGCAGCATGAGCTCTTGCCCGTGATGAAAGAAACCAACTCATCCTCTGACAGGATATAAGGACAGAAGGTGAAGAGAATAAAGCAAAGGCCCAAAGCAGTTTTATTTGACATGGATGGGGTAATTGTGGACTCCATGCCTTATCATTACCTAGCCTGGTATGAAGCGCTTAGGCCGCTGGGCGTACGGGTGAATGTCTTTGAGGTCTATCTGCGCGAGGGGGAACGCTGGGATAAATCGCTTAAGGATTTTTTAGCCCACGCAGGGATGCGTCCTTCTAAACGCAGGCTGGCTAAGATTTTTAAACTGCGCCAGAAAATATTCCGGTATTATTTTAAGCGCCGCATCTTTGAGGGCGCCGAGGTTTTCTTGCGCTGCCTCAAAAATAATGGCTATACCTTAGGCCTGGTGACCGGGACGCCGATGATAGAAGTAAAAAAGATCCTACCGCCAAAGATCAAAGGCTTATTTACTGCTATAGTCAGCGGAGAGATGGTTAAGCTAGGTAAGCCGCATCCTGCGCCTTACCTCAAAGCTGCGCAGTTACTTAAATTAAAACCGCGAGAATGTTTGGTTGTAGAGAACGCGCCTTTAGGTATTCGCTCTGCCAAGGCAGCGGGTATGTTTTGTATCGCCGTCACCACCAGCCTTCCCAGGGAATACCTAAAAAATGCAGATATCGTAGTGAATAGATTAGAGGAGATTACCGGGGTTATTGAGAAGTCTTGTAAGGATTAATTATGGCAGTATTAGATGGAACAGAGTTTTATATTTCTAAAAGAGTAGGCAGGGCGATTATGGATTATAAGATGCTCAAGCCCGGTGATAAGATTGCGGTGGCAGTCTCCGGAGGCAAGGATAGCCTGACTCTGCTTCGGGTATTAGAGGATCGCAAGGCCTTTGTGCCGATAAGGTATGAGTTGTTGGCGATACACGTTGATTTAGGATATCCGCGCTCCTATGCCAGGAGCCTGGAGCAATATTTTAAAAAAATAGGAGTTAAATATCATATTGAGCGAGTAGATGTATTAAAAAAAACCAAGCCTAAGGATATTACGTGTTTCTGGTGTTCCTGGAACAGGAGAAAGGCTTTATTCGAAACCGCTGACCGTTTTGGCTGCGCTAAGGTCGCCCTGGGACATCATAAAGATGATATCATAGAGACCATCCTTTTGAATATGTTCTTCCAGGGAGAAATCTCTGCTATGTCTCCTAAGCAGGAATTATTTAAGGGTAAGATTACGCTGATCAGGCCGCTGGCTTACGTAGAAGAATATATGATCAAGCGCTTCGCCAGGGAGGAGCGCCTTCCGTATGACAGCTGCCGCTGTCCTAATTCCATCACTTCAAATCGTACCCGTATGAGCAAAATCATAGGCGAATTAAAGAAGGTCTGTCCGGATGTAAAAACAAATATTTTTAGGAGCGTCAAAAGGATAAAAAAGGATTATTTGCTTTAAGAAGCCTTTGGATAGTGGTATAATTTAACCTAAGAAAGGCAAAAGATGCTTTGGCTTACGGGAACCATATTTATTTTATTATCCATAGCAGTCATAGGCATAGTTCTAAAGATATCCTCTCAGGTAAATGAGCGGCTGAATCAGATGAACCAGTCGCTGCAGGAGGCCAATAAGATTATCGGACAGAACTTAGGCAGCGCGACTATCGTCTTTGGCAACGTCAAAGAACAACTGGGGAAGCTTGAATCCACCAATACCCAGATACTCGAGGTAAGTAAGAATATCTCAAGCCTGCAGGAGCTTTTGCGTGCGCCTAAATTCAGAGGCCAGATGGGAGAGACTCTTCTAGAAAATCTCCTGGCCCAGATATTGCCTAAGGATTATTTTAGCGCCCAGTACCGTTTTAAATCTTCTGATACCGTGGATGCGGTGATTAAGCTTGGCGATCACCTGGTCCCCATAGATGCAAAGTTCAGTTTAGAAAATTTTCAGAAGATGCTTGAGGCTCAAGATGAGGCGCAGAAGAGCTCTTTCCGTAAGAAATTTATCCAGGATCTTAAGAATCGCATTGATGAGATTGCCGCAAGGTATATCCTGCCGCAGGAGAACACCTTTGATTTTGCCTTTATGTATATACCTGCGGAGAATGTGTACTATGAACTAATTATTAAAGAAGACGCCCTTAGTTACGCGCTTTCAAAGAGGGTAATTCCCGTTTCTCCGAATACGCTCTACGCGTATCTACAGGTTGTCTGTCTTGGGTTAAAGGGCCTTAAGGTAGAGGAGAATGCCAAGGAAATCCTTAAAAGTTTAAGCGCCCTCTCCATAGATGTAAATAAGTTCAGGGATGATTTTGATACCTTAGGTTCCCACCTTTCTAACGCCAAAACTAAGTATGATGATAGCACAAAGAGGTTGGAGAGGTTCTCCGAGCGCCTGGAGAATATCGAAGATAACAAGAAAATAGATCTGAAATAGGAGGCATGATTATGGATGATGAGAGAATCAACCGGCCTGGCCTGGCAGCAGTGCTTTCTTTTGTCTTCAATGGCCTTGGGCAGATTTACAACGGCCAGATCACGAAAGGTCTACTAGTTATATCATTTTCTACCCTAAGTATGTTGATTCTATTGACCGGGGCCATATTTATCGGATTCTGGATGCTGGGCAAAATTGCCCTGACCGGGCAACTCTACATAGGCATTGCATTATTTATAATAGGGCTTGTAGCTATCTGCATTGTAGGAATCTACAGTATTTTTGACGCCTATAAGTTTGCAATAAAAAAGTGATTTTTAAAAACAAGAATTTAATCTGCAAAACGAGCACTCGTCCGCAGAACATGTCTCTTTCTTACGGCGCCACTGGGGATAGCCTCTTAAACCGTAAAAGTTTTCTGGCCGATTGTGACATAGATTACCGTAGTCTAGTCTGCGCTAAACAACTACATTCTGACAATGTCAGATACGCCACAGAGGCTGACAGTGGCAGGGGCGCCTTAACTTATGAGAGCGCTATTGCCGACACGGACGCCTTTATTACCGATAAGAAGAATATCCCGCTAGCCGTATTCACTGCCGACTGTCTCTCTATTTTTCTTTATGACCCCAAAACCTCTAGTATCGGATTAGTCCATGCCGGATGGCGCGGCAGCCTCAAAGGGATCACCGCCAAGGCAATTGTTAAGATGAAAGAGCGTTTTAAGTGCAGGCCTTCCGATCTATATGTCGGGCTTGGCCCCAGTATCAGGAGTTGCTGCTACCGGGTGGGAGGAGAGTTTAGCGGGCTTTTTCCCGACGACCTGTTTTTAAGGGACAGGCATTATTACCTTGACATCATCTCTATAAATAAAAAACAACTTTTTGGCCTGGGAGTAAAAGAAGAGAATATATCTGACTGCGGTATCTGTACCTCTTGCGACAATAAAAAATATTTTTCTTTCCGCAAAGAGGGTGATTTGGCAGGCAGGATGATTTCGGTTATCATGCTTAAATAGATATGACAAGCTATGACCTGGAGTTTATTTTAAGCGTTCACAACAGCAACGCCGATTTTATCCGTAATTCTTTAAGCGGCCTGGGAAAAGCCTTAGAGGTTTCACGGTTGGCCCAAGAAGGCCAAGAGAAGGAGATAAGTTTTAAAATAAATATCTCGGTAGAGGACCCTAAGATTATATTTGATACCTGCGCCCAGTTCGGCAGGATAAAGTCAGTGAAGGCCCAGGAAAGGAGCTAAAAATGTCCAAGGTATTGGTGCTCTATTATACCAAAAGCGGAAATACCAAGAAAATGGCCGCCTCCGTAGCAGAAGGCGTACAGAAGGCAGGCCTGGAGGCAGTAGTAAAGGATGTCCTGGATGTAAAGGCAGAGGAATTATTAAAATATGAAGGGATCGTCATTGGCTCTCCCACTTATTACGGAAGCATGTCTGCTCAGATCAAGCAACTTTTGGATGATTCGGTGAGATTTCACGGCAAATTAGACGGTAAGGTGGGGGCTGCCTTTGCCTCTAGCGCCAATATCGGCGGCGGTAACGAAACCACGATCCTGGACATCTTGAACGCCATGCTTATACATGGTATGATCATCCAGGGCGACTGGCAAGGCGATCATTACGGCGCAGTGGCTATTGAAGCCCCGGATGCCAGGGCGAGCAGGCAGTGTATCAGGATGGGCGACCGCCTAGCCAAGCTCATTAAGAAACTACAATGAATATAGTTATCTTTATTACTTCGGCAAGCATGAAAGAGGCAAATAAGATTGCCTATGCACTGGTTGAGGCAAAGCTGGTTGCCTGCGTAAATATTATAAATAAGATAGAATCCGTGTTTTTTTGGGATAAAAAGACCGAGAACGCTAAAGAGGTGTTAT
>JBAXNZ010000077.1:0-4871 GCA_037133515.1 bacterium | reverse complement strand
ATTATTACGCATGATCCGGAGATCGTGGAGATCAGGCGAACGGTTATTGAGCTGATTTTGTCTAATCATCCTAATGATTGTCTTAAGTGTGGTAGAAATAATGAATGTGAATTGCAAAAATTAACTGCGGAGTTTGGGATAAAAGAAGAATCTTTTCCGCAATTTTTAAGGGATTTGCCAATTGATACTTCAACTCGCGCGGTAGATTTAGATCCGAAGAAATGTATTTTGTGTGGTCGTTGTGTTTATGTTTGCCAGGAAAGTCAGGATGTTTGGGCATTGTCTTTTTTGGTAAGAGTGACTAATACCAGAGGCCAAGAATGATATTCGGTTTTTAAGATCTCTATACTCTTATTACTGGCTAAAAGCAGATGATAGCTATCTGATTGCCAAAAGATATCGATTATTTTAGCCTCAGTATAATTAAAGATAAATCCGGGTTGTACGGTAACGCTATCCTTGGGTGAGATTAGATTTACTATGCCTATCTGGCTATTGTTAAAATAAAGTAGCTTATGGCGGTCAGAAGAAATCTTCCATTTAAGATCTTGCGGTGTTATTTTTATGAAACCAGCAACCCTTTCAAAATGTTCTCCTTCTAAATCCGATTTATAGATAGCACCCTCTGTCTGATTAATATAATATAGCGTTTCTTTTTCTTCGTCTGCCAGAAAAAAGGAGAGCCTCTCCGTATTAAGTTGCTTTATCGCCGACCTAAGAGGAAAGAGTATAATCTTCTCAAGGCGCGTGACCTTACCTGCCTCTACCTCCACCTCCCTAGACCATGGATAGTGCTTATCCAGCTCAAACCTGATATGATATTTACCAGGCAGGAGCTCGTTAATAGTGGCCGGGGTTTTAAGATTAAGTAATTTTTTATCTAGATAAACAGTTGCCCCTGCGGGCTGGGTTTTTAATACAATCAGCCCCGCCTTAGTAAACTTAAGAGTATGGCGGTTAAATTTATACCCAAGCGTTGAAGATAAAATTGGGGGCAGGCCCATTAAAAAAATGGTTAGGCTTAGATAGAATAAGAAAGCCCTTATCTTCTGTTCGTTTAACATATTTTTATATTTAACGAAAGACTGCTAATATGGCAGGATATTGGAAATTATTTTATTTGGCCTTATTTTGTAATTTTGCTTGGCGATAAAGTTCTTCTAAACGACTTAATATTTGCTTTAATAAAGCGAGGCACTCGCCGGTATTACCCTGCTCTACGGATTGAGACTTTTTGACAACGCTTCGCTTCTGCCTCCAACGATTAAGCCCTTCCTTAACCCCTTGCTCTTCCTGTAAAAGCAGGAAATCTATATAACTAGAGAGCTTGTTTCGATCGGCTTGTTGCGAGAAATCAGTAAAGAAAATACCCAGGCCGTAATATTTAACTGTGTTTTCTTCTTTGGTTAGGCTAGACCTGAAAACGCTCCCCTTGCACCTAATCCCTCCAGCCAAAGAGCTATCTTTGCCATAAGCAGGGATACCTAATTCTATTTCTAACTCCGCGCCCAAAGGTATCTCTTTGGTTATCTCAACATAGCCACCCAGGCGGCTGATGTTTTCTGTCTCGCCAGTTATCTTTATGTCCCCATAAGATATCTTTATGGGTAATTTTACTCTTATCCTCTTTTCTTTTCTTTTTTCTATGCCCTTAGCCATAGCATTAATCTTCTTTATTAAAATTTTATCAACGCCAGGGTCTCTGAGCGCGTCTTTTCATTCTCCTGAAAAATACCCCTGACCGCAGAGGTCACCGTAAGTGTCCCCGGCTTTTTTACGCCGCGCATAGACATACACATATGCTCTGCCTCAATCACCACCATGCATCCTTGGGGCTTTAGTTTACGCATAATAATATCGGCTATCTGCGTAGTCAGCCTTTCCTGCACTTGCGGCCTTTTCGATAGTATATCTACAACCCGCACTAATTTACTCAGTCCGGTAACACGCCCTTCTTTAGGTATATAGGCGATATGGGCCTTGCCTACGAAAGGAAGCAGGTGATGTTCGCATATACTGTATAGCGAAATACCCTTAAGAAGTATTATCTCTTCGTGTTTCTGGTCTAAGATAATCTCCAGCTCCTTCTCAGGGTCCTGATTAATCCCGCAGAATATCTCTTTATACATCTCAGCTACCCGCTTGGGGGTATCTAAGAGGTCCCTTCTATCCGGGTCTTCTCCAATTGCCACCAATAATTCCCTGATTGCCATTTCTATTTTTCTTTCATCCATTGCCCATCTCCTATTTGCCGATACAAAAGTTACTGAATATCCTGTCTAATAGATCCTCGGAAAATCTCCTGCCCAAGATATCATCGAGCGCTAAAAGAGCGCCTTTAATACCCTGGCAGACGCACTCGCTGTATAATAATTTATTATTATCTACTGAATTTGCTGCCTCTGCAATAAGTTTTTGTGCTTTTTTTATCTTTTCGATATGCCTAAGATTACTAATGGAGGCTGATTCGTGCATGTTAATTTTTCCTTCCTGCACCAGATCGGCAATATAATCCTCAAGCAGGCTTATATTTTTATTTTTTTTAGCAGATATGTCGATTACCAGCTTAAAACTATTCACAATCTCGCTCCTTTGTATCTTTTGCTTCAAATCAATCTTGTTTATTACCGCAAGCACGACTTTATTCCTTAACTTTTTTATTAGATTCGAGTCTTCTCCCGAAAGCCTCTTACTACCATCAAACAAAAGAATCACCAGGTCAGCCAGGGCAATATATCTTTTTGAGCGTCTGACAGCCTCCTTTTCTATTAAATCACGCGGCCGGATAATACCCGCGGTATCTACAATCTTTACGGGTATCCCTTTTATATCCATAACTTCCTCTACCGTATCCCTGGTTGTGCCTGCAATCGGAGTAACTATAGACCTCTCTTTTCTTAAAAGGGCATTTAAAAGGGAAGACTTACCTACATTAGTCCTGCCGCAAATTACAGCACTTATTCCTTCGCGTAATAGCCTGGCTGTCTTAGCCCCCCTTAAAAGTTCTTCCAATTGCTTATTTATATTATTTAGGCTATCTTTTATTTTCTTGATCTGCGGAGCCCCGAGCTCATCGTCAGGAAAATCTATATCCGCCTCTAAAACAGAAAGCGTCTGGAGGAGCCTGGTTCTAATTTTGTTTATTTCTTTCGATAGGCCGCCTCTTAACTGTTCTGCCCCTACCTTAAGGGCATAATCCGTCTTGGCCTTAATGACGTCCAAAATAGCCTCGGCCTGCGCTAAGTCAATCCTGCCGTTTAAAAATGCCCTCTTGGTGAATTCTCCCGGCTCACTCAGCCGGCATCCTTTTTCTAAAACCAGTTCCAGGACTCTGCGCAAGGCCATAACGCCGCTGTGGCAATTTATCTCCACTACGTCTTCTTTTGTATAGGACTTTGGGGAACGCATTACAGTCAAGATTACCTCATCAACAACCATCTTAGATCTTTTATCTTCAACCACCCATCCATAATGCATGGTGTAGGTTTTAAAGCCCTGGACGCTTTTATCTTCTTTGGATAAGAATACTTTATCCGCAATAGCCAGTGCCTGCGGCCCGCTCAAACGCACGATACCAATACCCGACTCACCTAAAGGGGTTGAGATAGCCGCAATTGTATCAACGAGACCGTGTCGCTTCATCCCTGAATTCTCCTACTACAAATAATGAACCACATACCAAAACCAGGTCATCGCCCTTGGCGAGCGCGCATGCCTTAGTCCTTGCCTCTTTAATATTGGCCGTCAAATAAACAGGTTTACCAGAAAAATATTCCGCCAGGTCTTGCGGGGGAGTTGCGCGGGGATTATCAGCCCTGGTTAAGATAACCCCATCCGCTAAACTATGCAACTCTTTAGAGATCCCCTTTATATCTTTGTCATTGGATATCCCCAGGACCAGGAATAATCTCTTATATTGAAAACGGGTCCTTATTGCTTCTCTTAAGGCTATGCTTGAAGATATATTCTGCGCTCCGTCTAAAACAACCAAGGGGTTCCTTGATATAATTTCGCATCTGCCTGGCCAGATGGTCTTATAAAGGCCTCTTTTTATCTCCTGCCTGTTTATCTTTATGCCATGGAACCCCAGTGCTTCAATCACGCCCACCGCTAACGCAGCATTGGCTAACTGGTGCTGGCCAGTGAGCTTTATTTTTAAGTCTTGATATAAGCTAGATATCCCTTCCAAGCTGAATCCTGCCTCCGTCCCTTGGTAACGTATATCCCTGCCCACCTCATATAGCTTAGCCCCAACCTCCTGGCACCTTCCTCTAATAACCAGGCGCGCCTCTTCTTCCTGCGGAGCAGCTATAACAAACTGCCCTTGATTATCCTTAATTATTCCTGCCTTCTCCGAGGCAATCTCTCTTAAGGTATTCCCCAGTTTTTGGGTATGCTCATAACTTATGGGCGTAATGGCACAAACTAAAGAATCGACTGTATTTGTGGCATCGAGCCTCCCCCCCAGCCCGGTCTCTAAAACCGCAAAGTCAACTCTCTGCTCTTTAAAATAAACAAACGCCAGGGTGGTATAGGCCTCAAAAAAAGAAAGCGGCCCTGACTGCGAATTGCTATTATACTTTTCTATTTTTGGCCTTAGATAATCTACCAGCCTTATTAAATCTTCTTCTGGAATCGCTCCTTCGAAATCTCCTTCAGCCGTCCTCTCTTCTCCTTGCCTATACGGCTGAAGGATCCTGATTCTTTCCCTGAAACTCAAAAGATGCGGAGATGTATATAGCCCGGTCCTGTATCCTGCCTCTCGCAATATATAGCTAATAAAAGCGCAGGTTGAACCCTTGCCTTTTGTCCCTGCACTATGTATGGATTTTAAGGTATCCTGGGGGTTGCCTACTAATCTTAAGAAATTA
>JBAXNZ010000076.1:0-4877 GCA_037133515.1 bacterium | reverse complement strand
CGGCACTGCCTTCGATAGAGGAAAGCAGGACCCTGCGCAGGCCGTTACCTAGAGTAACGCCATAGCCCCTCTCAAAAGGGGCTGCGAAAAACTTACCGTAAGTATTAGTGTAGGTAGCCTCTTCGCACTCCAGCCTCTTCGGTAGCTGAAAATCTCTCCATTTTATACCCATTTTTTTCTACTCCTTGTTATATAAAGTACGTATTATTTCGAGTACAACTCTACGATCAACTGCTCTTGAATCTGGCTTGATATATCCGGTTTTTCGGGGAGCCTTAAGACCTTTGCCTTAAATTCCGTTGCATTAAATTCAAGCCAGGTAGGCACGCTTCTGTCTTTGGTCATCTCCATATTCTCCTTCATCCTCTTAGCTGCCTTTTCCGTGGATTTGACCGCCAGCAGGTCATCTTTCTCTACTAGAAAAGATGGGATATTTACGCGCTTAGAATTTACGAAGATAAAATTATGGCGCACCAACTGCCTGGCCTGCGCCCGGGATGAAGCCAGACCCAGCCTAAATACGACGTTATCCAATCTTCTCTCCAATAACTGCAGGAGTACCTTTCCGGTTACGCCTTTAGTATGAGAGGCGATTTTAAAATACTTGCGGAACTGCCTTTCTAAAACTCCGTATATCCTCTTTACTTTTTGTTTCTCCCTTAGCTGCACGCCATAGTTAGAAAGCTTTGTCTTCCTGGCTGAACCGTGCTGGCCAGGGGCAAAGGCACGCTTCGTTATAGCGCATTTCTGCGTAGTGCATCTGGTCCCTTTTAGAAAGAGCTTTTCTCCTTCGCGCCGGCAAAGCCTACAAACAGCGTCAATATAACGAGCCATTTATTTACACTCTCCTTTTCTTTTTCGGACGACAACCGTTATGCGGAATAGGAGTCACGTCTCTTATGGAAGTTATGACCAGGCCCGTTGCCTGTAGCGCCCTGATCGCAGACTCGCGGCCAAAACCCGGGCCCTTTACATAGACCTCTACGTCTTTAATTCCTATCTCTTTTGCCTTTCTAGCTGCATCCGTTGCTGCTAACTGTGCGGCAAAGGGCGTGGACTTTTTTGATCCGCCGTAACCAACGATACCCGGGGTTGACCAGACTAAGACATTACCCTGTTTATCGGTTATGGTAATTATGGTGTTATTAAAACTTGCCCGTATGTGGGCAATGCCTGACGTTATACCCTTTGCAATCTTCTTCTTTTTCAGTTTCTCTTTAGTGGGCATTAGTTTAATCCTCCCTGTTTATCCCTTACTGGTTATCTCTATTATATTCAGTAATGGATAAATTCGGCCTTATAAGTTACGTCGCTTATTATCAATATAAGGCTCCATAACTTATGGCCTCATTTATTTAGCTGGCGCTGCCTTCTTCTCATTTCCGGCCTTTTTGATAATCGCCATACCGCGCCTGCGCGGACCTTTTCTGGTCCTGGCATTGGTACGCGTACGCTGGCCTCTCACCGGAAGCCCTTTTTTATGGCGCGAACCGCGGTAGGAACCTATATCCATCAATCTCTTTATATTCTGAGAGATATCCCTGCGCAAGTCTCCCTCCACTTTATATCCGCCTTTCTGCAAGATATTAGTTATGCGGGAAACCTCTTCTTCTGTAAGATCCTTGGCGCGCTTATTGTGGTCTATCAAGGCTTCTTTCAAAATTTTGTTTGAAGTAAACCTGCCTACGCCGTAAATATAACACAAGGCAATCTCTATTTTTTTCTCTTTGGGTATATCTATACCTATTATCCTGGGCACTACAGACCTCCTTAATGATCCCCGCTGCTTCGCTTTGCTTCGCAAAGCGAAGCAAAGCGACGGGGAGAATTAATCCCTATAGCTCGCGAGAAAATTTGTTCCAAATTTTTGAGCGTTTAGCTGTCGGGATCATCATTTCTATTATCCCTGGCGCTGTTTATGCTTGGGGCTGGAGCAAATTACGCGCACCACGCCGCGCCTTTTAATGATCTTGCACTTGTCGCAAATTTTTCTTACCGAAGCCTTTACTTTCACTGTTTCACCCTAAATGTTATCCTTCCGCGACTTAAATCGTAAGGGGAGAGCTCAAGTTTAACCTTATCCCCCGGCAGTATCCTTATAAAATTCATGCGCATCTTTCCTGAAACATGCGCCAGTACTATATGGCCATTCTCCAGTTCCACTCTAAACATCGCATTAGGCAATGTCTCGACTACCTTGCCTTCTGTTTCTATCAGGTCTTCTTTTGGCATGCCTTTTATTAGTTTGTTAAAATCTGCGGACCGTCCTCTGTAATCGCCACCGTATGCTCAAAATGCGCAGATTCTAAACCATCCTTGGTCACCGCTGTCCAACCATTTTCCAGGATGCGCGATTCCCAGCTACCCATATTTACCATCGGCTCGATAGCCAGGACCATCCCCTTCTTTAATACTGGGCCCAGGCCCCTTTTTCCGAAATTAGGAATCTCTGGCTCTTCGTGCAAGTCTAACCCTATGCCGTGACCTACGAACTCTCTGACTACGGAAAAACCGTTCTTCTCTACATAGCTCTGTATGGCATAAGAAATATCTGAGAGCCGGTTCTCCGGCCGGGCCTGCTTTATACCTGCGGAGAGCGCTTTTTTAGTTACATCGATTAACGCTCTTACCCTCGGGTTAATTCGGCCTATACCTACTGTAATCGCCAAATCTGAGAAATAGCCTTGATAATTCACGCCCAAGTCCAGGCTTATGATATCGCCTTCCTTAAGCGTCCTTGCGCCTGGTATTCCGTGCACTATCTCTTCGTTAACCGAAGTACAGATACTTGCAGGAAATCCTTTATAACCCTTAAATGCCGCCTGAGCCCCTTCATTACGTATCAACTCCTCTGCTAGGCGGTTGAGTTTTTCTGTGGTAATCCCGGCCTTTGCCTCTTGCCTAATCTTTTTCATCACCCTAGCCAGAATCCTGGATGAGTCCCGCATCATAGACAGGTCCTTTTCAGACTTTAAGGGAATCATGGTGACCTTTGGCCATACGGATAATCTGATGCAAGACTATCCCTGGCTCTCCGTCTGAATTTAAGCGATGTAGAATATTCTGGACCTGGTAATATTCTACCAGCGGCTCTGATTCATTGCGGTATACCTGGAGGCGTTTCTTAATGGTCTCTTCTTTATCATCGCTTCTTTGATAAAGGTTTCCTCCACAGCTATCGCAGAGCATCTCTTTTTTAGGCGGCATATTCTTAACGTGAAAGTTAGCGCCGCACTTAGAGCAAACGAGCCTGCCCCCTAGCCTCTGAATAACCACCGATTCGCTGGTATCCAAATAAACCACAAAATTTATGCTTAACTTTCGTTCACCCAGCTTTAGATCGAGTGCCTTAGCCTGGGAGAGCGTGCGCGGATAACCATCTAGTATAAAGCCACCTTTAGCATCCGGCTGGTCAATACTCTCTATAAGCATACGCGTGACTAACTCATCCGGAACCAGGGCGCCCTTATTCATAAAATCTTTGGCCTCTAGCCCTAAAGCTGTGCCTAGTTTGGCGTTTTTACGCAAGATGTCTCCGGTTGATATGTGAGGTAACCCTAGTTCTAGAGCCAAAGCCTTCGCCTGTGTGCCCTTTCCTGCTCCCGGAGGCCCTAATAATACGATCCTCATCTTCTCCCCTTGACATGCCCGCCCTTTATAAAACCTTCGTAATGATGCATTAAAAGATGGGACTCTACCTGCTTAATGGTATCCAGCATCACGCCTACTATAATAAGGATACCTGTGCCTCCAAAAAAGGAGGCTACTAAGTACGGTATCTTAAGCCAAGCCATAATCAGATCCGGGAACATTGCAATAAAAGCAATGAATAACGCTCCTGCTAAAGTAACGCGAGTCATCACGAAATCCAGGAACTCAACCGTAGAGCTACCAGGACGGATACCCGGGATAAATCCGCCGTATTTCTTCATATTCTCCGCCAGGTCAACAGGGTTAAAGACTACGGCAGTATAGAAATAACAGAAGAATATTATCAAAAGAGAATAGACTACCGAATAAAGCACCTGGCCTCGCACCAGGCCCTGCGCCCATCTTTGAAAAGTGGGATTGGCTATAAAAGAGGCCAGGGTCGCCGGAAAAAGGATTATCGACTGCGCAAAAATTATGGCTATAACTCCAGAGGTATCTACCTTCAAAGGTATATAGGTACTTTGGCCGCCGAAGATCTTTCTGCCTACGATCCTACGCGCGTATTGTACTGGTATTTTTCTTTGCCCCTGGGTTACCAGGATTACCGCTAACACCACAAAAACCAATAACCCCACCATGACCAAAAGCGTTACCGGTTGAATCTGGCGGCGCGAAGGAGAAAACGGAGAGATTAATATGAAAAGCTGATGTATCGCCGCCGGGATCCTTGAGATGATGCCTGCGGTGATAACTAAAGAAATACCGTTGCCGATCCCCCTCTCCTGTATCTGTTCTCCCAGCCACATAATAAATATGGTGCCTGTGCTTAAGGTAAGCACGGTAAGCAATCTAAAACTCCAGCCGGGATTCATCACTATCCTCAAGCCTTCAAAGCGCGCAGGATCCTCAAGCCACATCGCAATGAAGAAGGACTGGATCACAGAGAGCACTACCGTCCCATAACGCGTGTACTGATTTATCTTTTCTTGGCCGGATTTACCTTCTTTTGCCAGTTTTTCCAGTGCCGGTATAACCGCAGTCAAAAGCTGTAGGATAATGGAAGAAGAAATATAAGGCATGATCCCCAAGGCAAATATGGTCAGCCTCTCCATTGCGCCTCCTGAAAACATATTGATTATGCCAAAGAGCGTGCCGCCCTGGGTTTTGGCAATGCGGTTAAAAAATTCCGCAAGCGCCGAACCGTCAATCCCAGGAGTAGGGACGTA
>JBAXNZ010000075.1:0-4995 GCA_037133515.1 bacterium | reverse complement strand
TTTATCATAAGTTGGATGCGATAAGGCCTCCTAATACTGCTACGTCTTCGGTACAGAATATTTTAGCTATGCTCTTGTCAAAAGCATATTCGCCTCTGGCCCAAACTCATCATCCCCTCTCCAGAATTTCACTAAAACAGGTACGCCCTCAAATACGCTTAGAGGCAAGATTATATCTGCGCCTTCAGGATTACTCCCGTACTTCCTGATTATCGGCTCAATGGCGCGCTTTCTGAATGCCGGGTAATACTGCTCTCCTGAGCTCAATTCCTTAACAGAAACCCACTCTCCGCTTTCAAGCGGCAGGCCTTTTATCTTTGAGGCCAGATAATGCAAAATTAGAATTGCAGTAAAATCCTTAGCCCTGGCATTACAAGATAAAGAGAAAACAGTCTTAGCCTTGCAATCTATATTATATTCATCAGCCAGTAATTTGACTGAAAAACTATCTCCTGTCCCCAGGTCCTCTAGTTCCTTCCAGGACTTATCTAAAGCTACCGCATAACTCATTAATATTACATTGTATTCTTTTTTATTAGATAAATCAATAATTTTAGATTATAATACCCCTATGCGTTACGATCCCTTCCAACAAGAGGCAATTGATTATATAAACCAGGGCCTCTCCGTAATCGTCTCAGCGCCCACCGGAGCAGGCAAAACCGTTATTGCCGAACATGTAATCTCAAATTCCTTAAAGAGCGGTGAGCGCGTCATCTACACCGCTCCTATCAAAGCACTCTCCAACCAGAAGTTCCGCGACTTCCAGAAAGAATACACGGATGCTATAGGTATCCTTACCGGAGACGTCTCCTTAAATCCCGATGCCCCGGTATTGATTATGACCACAGAGATCTTGCGCAACAAAATTCTTGATGAACCGCAAAGCCTGAATGAATACTCCTGGGTTATCTTTGATGAAGTGCATTACATAGATAATCCTGAACGCGGTACAGTCTGGGAGGAATCCCTGATCTTCCTGCCTCGCCACATGAATATCCTCTGTCTCTCCGCTACTATACCCAATATTAAACAGCTGGCAGAGTGGGTCTCTAAAATCCATGAAAAGCCTGTCAAAACTGTCATTGAAGAGAAAAGGCCGGTACCCCTGCATTTCCTCTTCCAATATCAAAACGAGGTACTGGATAATATCAACAAATTAAAAAGGATGAGCCTTGGCCGCGCAAACAGGATCTCTACGCTAATCAATTATATCCGCCAGAATGAAGGCCTACCCTGTATCTACTTTGTCTTTGGCAGGAGGCGCGCCGAAGAGCTGGCCCAAGAATTATACGGCTATAATTTCCTCACTAATAAAGAAAAGGCCCAGATAACCTCCCTTTACGATGACTTATGCCTGCGCTTTGATTTAAAAGATGACCTTACCGCCCAGGAGATGTATGCCCTCATTCAAAGAGGGGTTGCCTATCATCACGCCGGGATGCTGCCCACATTAAAAGAAGTTATTGAGCGGCTCTTTACCAGTAAGTTACTTAAAGTTATATTTACCACTGAGACCTTTGCCTTAGGGATCAATATGCCCAGCCGTTCGGTAATCTTCGATGACTTAAGGAAGTTCTACGGCCACTATATGAGGAATCTAAAGACCAGGGACTTCTATCAGATGGCTGGCCGCGCCGGCAGGCGCGGGATGGATAAGGAAGGCTTTGTCTACTGCCGTATTAATCCGCGCAGGATCAGCTACGAAGAAGTCAACCGTACTATCTATGGGGGGCCTGAAGAAGTCAGGAGCCAACTCAATACCTCTTATGCCACGATACTGAGTTTATACCAAAAATATAAGGAAGAACTCTATGATATCTATCCTCTCTCTTTACATTATTTCCAATCCAGGAAAAACGAGCAGCGTGATGCACTAAGGCTTATTGAGGCGAAACTCCAGCTGCTTAAAGACTCCGGTTATATAGAGGAAGGCGGATTAACGCCAAAAGGAGAGTTTGCCAGGTCAGCATACGGTTATGAACTGATCCTGGCTGAGCTTTACGATGCTAAGATCCTTGAGCAGCTGGATGAATTCGGCTTAGGTATCATTGCCGCAGCAATAGTCTTTGAGCCGCGCAAAAACCAGCATATATTGACCCAGTCTAAAACTAGCCGTAAAATAAGGCGGCTCTCGGAAGTGATCTATGCTAGGATAAAACAAAATGAGACTAAACACCGCATCTATTCTTTCAGTAAACCCCCTTATTTTCACCTGAGTAGCTGCATGGAGGCCTGGCTACGCGGCACCAGCTTTGATAAAATCCTCAAATACACAGATACTGATGAAGGGGAAATTGTGCGCTACTTCCGTATGAGCGTACAGATCTTAAGAGAAATCTCCAAATCCCCTGCTGCCTCTTATATTATAAAGGAAAGGATAAGGGAAACTATCCGGGTGATCAACCGCGATATCGTGGATGCGGAAAAACAACTGCGGGAAGGATAAATAAACCTCTGCGGGGGGCTAAAACCCCCGCGGCCTCTCAAATGAAATACTTGAGCGGCCTCTCTGGCCGTGAAAGTATAAAAAAGGCTGCCTGTCCTCCTGCCAAGCAGCCATCTCCTTTGTTAAACAACAACTACTAACGCGAACTGTCTTGTTTAGTGTATATCACTTGCTTTAACCCATAAGCCATTTCCTACATAACTATACTGACCACCTAGCCCAAACAACCCAGTGCTGACTGGGTCACCATAAACAATAATCTGAGAACCAGCAGCAGCCGTAGGTATATTATTTGCAACTGTTGCGCTATTCACAAAGAACCCATCATGTAATGTGTAAACTTGCGCGCCACCCTCACCTACAGTCATCGTAGTAGCAGCTCCTTCTTGAGTCATAACCGGATTGAAAACCGAATCTAAATTACGCTGAAGTAGCCCTCCTGTTATATCAGTTACAAGACGGGTTCCGGTAACGCCTTCTGAACTACTAATTACGCTTATAGTAAGTATCTCGGTATTAAATAGAGCTGAGTCGCTTGATCCAGCTATAATTGGCCGATCTCCATCCAGCGGACCACCGCTTTGTCCGGGGATTTGTATTCTGGATATTGCTTCACTACCTCCTGCCCACTCACCAGTGATCTGTATTATATCTCCGGCATGTAGATATGCAACCCCACCCTGGTCGTTTGTAGAAAGCAGTATCTGGTTGCCATAGCCTTGATAACCTCCCGGTACATCATATAGAGGAATATCTTGCGTAACTACGTAATAACCTGCCGGCATATTTGCAGCTGGCATGAATGGAAGATCAGCATTAGAACTTGCCTGATCTATTTTAGGAGCTTTAAACGCTGCCCCTGCCTTCGGCATTGCTACTTCAGAAGTTTGAACTGTTGCCCAGGCATTAGCGAATATCAGGCCTACTGCTATTACCGCCATAATCAATATAATCTTTTTCATTGCTCACTCCTGGCTATTTATTGCTGGTTTATAAATAAAAAACCGAGTCGCCACAATTTTAGCAACTCGGTCTTATATCCTATAAGGAAACCGAACTCACCCTTAGCGATCCGTGGCTTTATCGTTAAGGCATCAACGCAATATCAATTAAAGTATAACTTTTTATCCTCTGAATTTCAACCCGAAATCAAACTTTTTTGAAAGCGCTTTCAAAAAATGGGTTAAAAAATCACTCTCTGCCCTATTTTAATATTGTATTTCTGGATAAAACCGGAGCGAACTTCCAGCACGTATTTGGCTTTAGAGCGGGGAATCATATTGCTGCAGGAATCATTACAAGGAGGGGCATCTATTACGATATCTACTATTTCCTTCTCCCGGTTAATCCAGATAATATCCAGACTGATAAGCATATTCTGCATCCAGAAGGCATGCTGCTCCTCTTCATCAAAGATAAAAAGCATCCCATCATTATCTGATAGGCTTTTTCTAAACATCAGGCCCTGCTGCCTTTTTAGACCTGAATCGGCGACCTCTGCCATTATGCAGGCATTTCCCAGGCAGACTCTTCTGGTTGATTCTCTGTTACATGCGCACAGGCAACTAACAACTAAGAATAAAATAATAAATTTCAGGTATGATGAGGAAGGCATTAAAAGGGGTCTTTACCTGCTTTATATTTTATGTAATCCTGAATTATCTTTTTATGGTCAAAGGTAAAGTTAATATTATCAATTTCACTTAACTTAACTACCTTAAGGTCCTTAGCATCATCCCCTGCCTTAGGGTTACCTTGAGCCTGGGCAATAAATACAGTGCCTATGGTATGAAAACGTGGGTCGCGGTTAGGCACAGAATAAGTGTGAAATTGTCTTACCCCTTCTAAATCAAGCCCGGTCTCCTCTTTTGCTTCTCTTACTACTGCCTCCTCCAGGCTTTCTCCATAATCCACAAAACCTCCGGGAAGGGCCCAGCCAAAAGGAGGATTGCTCCTCTCAATGATAACTATCCCGTCATTTATTTCTATGATTGCATCCACGGTAGTAAAAGGGCCTGCCTGAAGTTTTTGCGTAACATATTCTAAATAACCCAAGGCACCCTTCTTAAAAACCTGATGAGCCTTTTCATCATACAAGCAGAAGATGATTTCTTTAAGGCTGGATTTATTCTCGCGCAGGTGCTTGAGTATCTCCTGCGAGATAATCTTGGCTGCGGCCAAAAGAGGAAAACCTCCAACCCCGCAGCCTAAGGCAGGGAATGCAAGAGACTTGACCTTTAGTTCCTCTGCCACCAAAAGGCTATTTTTACAGGAATCCCTGACCTTAAACTCATCGGTCTTAAAGTCCATCCCCATAGTAGCGGCATGGATCACATATTTGGCGGGGAGCTTGCCTGCAGAAGTAGCTACTGCTTCTCCGATCTTAATCGGGCCAAGCGACATTGCCTCTTCCTCTATAATACTGCCGCCCTTCCTCTTTATTGCGCCTGCCACACCACCGCCCATTTCTAGATGGTTATTAGCAGCATTAACTATTGCCTCTACTTTTAATTCGGTTATATCCCCCTTAACCAATTTAATTTCAG
>JBAXNZ010000074.1:0-5026 GCA_037133515.1 bacterium | reverse complement strand
CTCAATTGCATTTCGACTTTCAACACCAGCATTATCAGCAATCGGTCCCCCAGTTGTCAAGCGGGTCAGCCGCGCAATCCGGCCAGCGCGGGTATCGTCGAGATTCTGTGCCTTGCCAGCGGTCGATCGGCCGCGTTCGATTTCCTCGATGGTGGCCGGTAGGCCATACTCAGACGGCGGCCACTCTGCCTTGGGCTTGGGTGCTTGCTTGCCCCTGTCCTTAACCGAGAGCAACAGCGTAGGCTTCGCTCTAAGTCGCACTGCGCGGTCGTGTATGCGTTGCGCCCGTGCCATTGGTTCGCACGCTATGCAATGGGTACCACCCTTGCCGTCCCACCAGACTTCCAGAGACCCGCAGCGCTGGCATGGTGACGGTGGCTCCACGGCCTGCTCCCATGTCGCGTCCGCGTCAACGGCAAGGATATGGTCTACCCTTTGCTCGCTTTGCTCGCTTTGTTCGCAAGGCTTGCTGAGTTGCTGCTCTGCCCACGCGCCTAGGTTATGGTCTGCGTCAACGAGTTCGGCCCATTCCCGGCTTGCCGTCTCGACGACGACTGCCGCTTCCGTTGGCGTTAACGATTCCAGCCATCCGATAGCTGCTCGTTCAGGATCGGCGTCGGAAGCCAATAGACGGACAAGATCAGCCTTGCTCCCGGCAAGTACCTCCCGCTGTTCGGCCGTGAGCAGCCCGCGAGGAACCACGATACGGAGGTCTCCGTCTTCGACAGCGAAGCTGCCGCCGGCCTGACGGATCGTGCTAAGAACGTCCAAGGCGGTCATATCTCGATTACCTCCATGCCGGCGTCGTTTTCTCTGTGGGCTTGCGAATTAAGCGAACTAAGCGAGCAAAGGGCCTTCTCTTGGGGGGTCGCGGAACTGTTTGCGGTACTTTGTTCGCTTAATTCGCTTTGTTCGCAAGTGAACCACCGCTCGGCCGGTCTTCCGGCTGTCTCTACCTTCTCCACGCGAACCCGGCCGGCGTCCCGCAGTTTGGCGAGTACGTTGACCAGTGTTGCCGCCTTGACGTGGTTGCCAGTCGCCTGATGTATCTCCCGGCGGCCGATTCCTGGCTGCTGCCGGATCGTCTCTAGGATTTTCTCTGCCAATGGGTCGCCGCTCCGCTGGCCGAAGATTCTAATCGTGTCAAACCATCCGGTTCAATTGAGAGGGGCGAGGCAGCAGGATTTCTACGGGCCATTGAAGAGATGCTGGAACAGAGCGGAAGAGAAGCGCTTAGTGTATGGTTGCGCCAGCAGGCAAAGTTATTTGATAAGAAGCCTGTTGGCGAACAACGTGTATTCGCCGGCGCATTCTTGGAATCCGTCTTGCAAAGAAAAGAGACCCTTAGGGGGATAAAGGCTTATCTTTCGGCAGGCGGGAAAGCAACAAACAGCGCACGTATCTTGGGGATACTCGGGGATAAAAATATCCCGCTGCTTGCATTTATCGGAACAGGTGCCTTAGGGAAGAGATATGAATGGTTATTGTCGAAAGCAATTAAGATCCATTCAGTCCGTACAAAACCTGATGAGGATACGCGGGTTTATGTGGGGCTTTCTTCAAATCCAGATGTGAGGTTAAAGACTCCGGGCCAGAATATTTCTACTGTGGAGTGGGCAGCGTTTATAAAAAAATATAAAGCACTGTTAGCAAAGTCCGGAGTCGGACAATGGGTAATCACCGGAGGGTCCGTGGCTCAAGGCGCGATCCCTGAAGATGTGTATGCCGAGTTCATTAGATTAGCCTATGCAGAGGGAAAGGATCTCCGCGTATCTGTCGATGTGCATGAAACCTGGTCTGATGCGAGGGTACTCAGCATGCTCAATGAATGCCCCACAATGCTTAAGTTCAATCTGGATGAATTTCAAAGGGTGGTTGACGCAGTATTTCCGGCTGAATACGAAGTTCTTACTCTTGAACCTTCTCAACTCTCCCTTATCATTGAGAGGCTCGCAGAGAAGTTCAATATCGAAATGGTCATGCTTTCATTAGGAGGGAGGGGCTTGATTTTTGCTGCGGATGGAAGTGCTTACCATGTCTTCTATGACGGGAAGGTGGATGTCAAATCTACAATCGGGGCCGGCGATAGCCTGACAGCAGGGTTCCTGCATTATCTAAATACCGCGATACCGCTTCAAGAAGCGCTCGGCTATACCGTAGCAGTAGCTACGCTTGCGGTTCGATCAACTCCCGATGAGCTGGCAGTATTTTCCCCGGTAGAGTTTAAGGCACGGGTTAATGCTGTGCGCAAAGATGTCACTATCAGGGTACTTTCTACGCATAAGCAGCCGGTGAATCACTCTCCTTTTGTTAAAGCGAAAGTTTTGAGGCCTATAAGTATTGTCCTTAATCCCTCAATCGATTTAACGCTGGAATATCAAGCCACGCCCGCCGCGCCGCAGGCTACTTCTTTTAAGCCAGAGGAAGAAATATTAAGGAAGATTTTTGCCAGCCTTGGTTTCGATAGCTTTACAAGCTCTACTTTTGCTGAGTGCATAGGCGAAAGAATAGAATTTGGCTTGACGATACTTAAGTTTAAACTCAATAAAGCAATAGAACGCGCCAATTTGACCCAGGGGATAGACCTTCTTGTAAACGAAATGATTAATACGCAATCAGAGTTAGAGGAATTTGAATTTGAGGTTCTTTATAACGATAAAGGAATCCCTATTGCGATATTTCCTGCTTTAACTTACCAGGTAAGAAAGATGGGTTTAGAAAAGGCAAGGTTAAGGTATTTTGACCTGGGGCCGTATTATTTTGATATTAAAGCTAGCCAACCTAAAAGCCCCCAGGCAAAAAAGAATTGGGAATTCTTAAGAAGACAAAAGGCAGCTGAATTAGAATCAATAGGCCGCTATAAAGAGGCGGCCTTTGGCAGCGCATGGGCAAGGTTAATAGACCCCATTGATCGTAAAAGCCCTTATGTATATGTTGCGATAGACCAAGCAGGGAACCTAAAGACCAGGGAGATAGATTTAGGTAATCCTGTTATACCTGATTATGATTCGCAGAAAAAGCAGATTATCATACCTGTCCTCCCTACCGTTATCACTCCCGGCCAATATTATCACGAGGATAACTTTGAGTATTTTAGGAATATTTATAACGCTGCAATAAATGATGGTGAAGAGGTTCTTGTTGTAGGACCTGGCTCAGGGGTTGATGCCTGGGTAGCGTCTTTTAAGAGCAGGAAAACTGTTTATGCAGTAGGTATTAATCCCCTTGAGATATTAAATACGCAACTTACTGCCCAGATCGGCGGCTTTAGCGTAGAAGGCATAGTAGCCGATAATATAGTCTCTGAAGATTTAATACCGCGCATACCCGATAAACGTTTTGATTGGATCTTCTGGAATATGCCTGCATATTCAGGAGCTAGCTTTTCTCCGGAGTTAGTTTTTTGGCGTACACCTGCTTACCAGGGAGGGCCTTATAGATATAGTGAGTATTGGGACGGAGATTATAAGGGAAGAATTTTACGGGGTTTTGCCGAAGGATTGCATTCGGTCCTTAAGCCAAACGGCCAGGCAGTGATATGGAATAGGGCGATGTATATTAGAGAGATGCTTGAGGAGCATATTGTGGAAGAAATTTTAAGAAACTATGGCCTTGAGGTTCTGCAGGTCGCTTGCGCCAATTACCGTATAGCGCTGCCAAAAGTTCCGCAGACGCGGGTAATTAAATTTATAGAGGAGATACAGGCTGGCACAGAAACAGGCAAAGGTTTTCTGCAGGCCCTGGAAGAGGTATATGGCTGGGAAGGGATCGATTGTTCTTACGGCGCAGCAGTTTTTTCGCTTTTGTTACACGATAAATTTCAAGAGCTGGGGTATGAGGTGCCGATTTCTTCGCAAGGCGTCTACAGGATACAGCTTGTTAATATAGAGGTAAGTTCATACAGCGCTGCCGTATGGCCGCACTATGCACTGGTGGTTTATTGGGCTGGGGAGCCGGTGTTTTATATTGACCCCACCTTCTCCCGCTTCTTCGGTAGTGGGCAGCGTAGCTACGATATCTTAGTTGCGTCTATCCATAGTGTTGAAAGAGCAAAGCTGCAGCGCATCTTTAATGAGCGTAGGATAGCGGCAACGATTGCCAGGGTGAATCTAGGGCAGGCCTGGCAGCCCGCAGGTTTTAATACTGCGCAAATGCAGGCCTTGGTATCAAGAGATGTAAATATGTCGCGGGTTATGGAGATTATGAGGATTGCTTTACCAAAATAAGGACGGACAAATTTGTTAATTAACCAAAAGCCGCGGGGAAAGGAAAGGAGCAGTGATTGACAGGAGAGTTTTTCAAAGGATAGCCGCAAGTTTTCCGGTAAAATTCTGGGACTTAAAGGCTAACAATGTAGGCGAGGCAAAGGTTGATGATGTCAGCGCCAGCGGAGTAGGGTTTACTAGTAGCGAGAATCTTTCGCCTGGGGTAAGCCTTGGGCTTTGGCTTGAGATTCCGGATAATGGAGAGCGCCTTTATCTGCACGGCGCAGTAGCAGAGTCTAGGCTGATAAGTCAGAATAAATACCATATAGGCGTAAAGCTAGTTAAGCCTGAGCTGATGGGCATCTCGCGTGTTTTAAGAGCAAACAGAAACTTTGCATAAGTTTTTATTAACTAAAAGCCAGGGGGCTAAGGAGGTGGTAGGATGTAAAATTATTGTGGTAAAAGAGGTGATTTTGTATTACAATAAATAGTTGAGAGAAGCCACGGAGAAAGGTATTAAAAATGGAGGATAACAGAGTTTTTGAGCGCATAAACGCACGCTTTCCCTTGAGGTTCCTTGACCCGGTAAGTGGCCGGGAAGGAGAAGCGCAGACAGTGGACATCAGCGCCAATGGATTAGGGATGGTTACACATGAGAGCCTAGAACCGCATACTCCCGTAGAGATGTGGATGAGTATCCCTGATCAGCATGAGCCGCTTTACACCAGGGGCGAGATAGTATGGTCTAACTCACTTGCAGACCCCCGGCAGAAACGTCTGGGAGTACGTCTGGAAAAAGCTGAGCTGATGGGCCTGGCGCG
>JBAXNZ010000073.1:0-5026 GCA_037133515.1 bacterium | reverse complement strand
GATATGCTTTCAGAAGCCGGGATACCTCTGGGTAGCCAGAGCGTGCTTTTGAAAGGAATAAACGATAGGCCTTATATCATGAAGCGCCTGGTGCATGAGCTTTTGCAGATAAGAGTCAGGCCATATTATATCTACCAATGCGACCCTGTCAGGGGTACGCAGCATTTTAGGAACCCGGTGGCCACGGGTATTAATATAATCGAAAAACTAAGAGGACATACTTCAGGTTATGCCGTACCGACATATGTCATAGACGGCCCTGGCGGAGGAGGCAAGATTCCGGTCGGGCCAAATTATGTGCTTTCTCAAGCAAAAGGTAAATACGTTTTACGTAACTACAAAGGAAAGATATACACTTATCTGGAATAGGCAGGTTAACTTGAATCCTGTCTATTAGATTAAGGGCGCCCTTATAAGAAGGCGCCCTTTGTTTTTGATAAAATAGTCGTTGGACCCTGTTTTCCCTTGACCCTGAGTCAGCGCGGGTATATAATTTATAAACTATTCAAGGATGTAGTCTTGATCTTCTCTTTTTAGATTTCCCGTAATAATAAAGGAGCGGATGAGCCATGGATATCAAGAATAAAAGAAGCCTGATCCTCTTGGGACACGCGCAATCTGGGAAGACCACCCTTTCTGAAGGCCTGCTTTATTTTTGCAAGGCTACAACCAGAAAAGGCACCATTGCAGACGGCACCACGGTAAGCGATTACAGCTATGATGAAATAGAAAGAAAAAATTCCATAAATTCAAGCCTCTTGTATTGCGATTATAAAGGCAGGAGAATTCAAATTATCGACTCTCCGGGTTACGCTGATTTCTTTGGCGAAGTAATCGGCGGCGTACGCGCGGTGGATGGTGCGATTGTCGTCGTAGATGCGGTAGCGGGAGTTGAAGTAGGCACGGAGAATGCCTGGCAGATTTTAGAAGATACAAACCTGCCCTGCATCATCTTTATCAACAAAATAGATAAGGAGGGCGTTGACTTAGATAGGGCCTTAGCAGATATAAAAGTGCGCCTTTCTAAGAAGGCAGCTATCATAGGGGCTATGGATAGCCCTGAGCTGATAGAGTCAATTGCCGAGAGTGATGATAAGCTACTAGAAAAATACCTGGAGGGTACTAAGCTATCAGCAGAAGAGTTAAAAGACGGGCTTACCCAGGCTGTAATAAAACGTAAAGTATTCCCTGTTATAACAGGTTCTGCCTTAACCGACAAAGGTATAGCTGAATTATTGGATGCAATTATCCAATATTTTCCTTCACCATTAGAGCGGCAAACTATAGAGGTAGTGAATCCTTTAAAGCCAGAAGAGAAAAAAGAGATTCCCCTGGGCCCTGATGGTCCGTTCTCCGCCTTTGTTTTTAAGAGCATCTCAGACCCTTATGTCGGACAACTATCGCTCCTGCGCGTTTTCTCCGGGACATTATTGCCCAACACCGGATTTTATAATGTGAACAAAAAGATAAAAGAAAGAATCGGCCCAATCTATATTTTACAAGGAAAAGAACAAAGGATATCCGAGCCCGCCTCTTGCGGAGATATCGTAGCGATTGCAAAATTAAAAGAAACAACCACCTCTGACTCGCTGGGTGATGAAAAAGACCAGTTTTTATTTGCTCCTATTGTATTCCCTGAGCCGGCGATATCCGCATCGGTAAAGCCTAAATCCCGTCAAGATGAAGATAAGATTTCTGGCGCATTAGCTAAGCTTGCTGCTGAAGACCCTACCTTTAAGGTAGGGCACGACCAGCAAACCAAGGAATTACTCATCTCCGGGCTAGGTGATTTGCACCTATCCATAATGGTAGAGCGGATGAAGAAGAGGTTTAATGTGGAGGTAGAGTTAGGTATCCCTAAGGTTTCTTATAAAGAGACTATCTCTAAGGCTGCTAAGGCTCAGGGTAAGTTTAAGCGCCAGTCAGGCGGACGAGGGCAATATGGAGATGTTTGGATAGAGGTGCAGCCTTTAGAAAAAGGCAAGGGCTTTGAATTTGTGGATAAAGTATTCGGCGGAGCTATACCCAGGAACTTTATCCCCTCGGCTGAAAAAGGCATAAGGCAGGCCTGTTTAGAGGGCGCAGTAGCGGGTTATCTGATAGATGATATACGCGTCATACTTTACGATGGCTCTTACCATGAAGTAGACTCCTCTGATATGGCTTTTCAGATCGCCGGAGCTATGGCCTTAAGAAAGGCGGTAATGGAGGCAGGGCCGGCGTTGCTTGAGCCGATAATGGAAGTTAATGTAGTCATACCGGAAGAGTATTTAGGTGCGATATCCGGAGATATGAATTCCAGGCGCGGCCGTATCATCGGAATGGATATTAAGGGAAAATCCCAGGTGGTTAAATCCCAGGCTCCTTTGTCTGAGATGTTCACCTATGCCAACGACTTACGCTCTCTCACGGGAGGCAGGGGGTCCTATACTATGCATTTCTCGCGTTATGAAGAAGTTCCGCATAAGATTGCCTCCGGGATTATCAGTCAATACCAGGCCTCCAAAAAACAAGAGGAGGAACAATGAAGATAAGCATATTTGCCATTCCGCAGATACCTTTGGGAAAGCGCAGCATAAAAGACCCGCGCCTTGACCAGGTCGACAGTATAACTAAAGCCAAGAAAAAGACCTACCTTCAGGTTGAGCTGATAGGGCAAGAGAATGCCTTGGATGCGGATGCAATCTTGGTATCTGAGAGCGCCCGCGCTGACCTGATTTTAGCTGACCTGGAATTTGTGGAGACGCGTTTAGAGCGCTCTGCGCAGGATGCAGAAAAGGCGCTATTGAATAAGTTAAAAGGCATCTTGGAGAAGGAAGAGCTTATATCTAAAATAACTCTAAGCGAAGAAGAGAAACAGCTAATGGCCAGCTATGGATTGCATACCAATAAGCCAGTTATAGTAGCTAAGGATAATGAACTACAAGATTCGGATGCCCTCTTTGTCAAAGTGCTTGGAGAGAGCGAATTTACCGGTTTTTTTACTACCGGAGAAAAAGAGACGCGCGCCTGGTTAATCAGAAAGGGCGCTACTGCCTGGGAGGCAGCAGGGGCGATACACTCCGATATCCAAAGAGGATTTATACGCGCGGAGATTATAAGTTTTGCGGATTTTATTCAGGCAGGCGGTGAAACTCAGGCTAAGCAAGCAGGGAAATTGCGGCTTGAGCAGAAAGACTATATAATGCAGGAGTGTGATCTCGCTAACTTCAGATTTAATAAGTAATCTATGCGTAGAAAGGGAGCATTGAATGATTAAGATCAAGCGGGCATTGATTAGCCTATCAGATAAAACCGGGTTACTCCAGCTAGCCAAGACGCTAGATAAATTCGGGGTAGAAATGCTTTCTACCGGAGGTACGGCAAAGGTATTAAGAGAAAATAATATTGCCGTTACCGAGGTCTCCGATTATACCGGCTTTCCAGAGATGCTGGACGGTAGAGTTAAGACCCTGCATCCTAAAATCCACGGCGGCCTGCTTGCCCTTAGGGATAATCCGGGGCATATGCAAAAACTAAAAGAGCATGGCATAGGCCTCATAGATATGGTAGTGGTCAACCTGTATCCGTTCCAGGAGGTAATAAAAAGGCCGGATGTATCTAAAGCAGAGGCCATAGAGAACATTGATATCGGAGGGCCGTCGATGCTGCGTTCGGCAGCCAAGAACAACCGTTCTGTGGCAGTAGTTTCTAATCCCGGGCTCTATCCAGGCATAATCGTAGAGTTAAATAAAAATAACGGGAGCCTTTCTGAAGAAACGTTGTTTAGATTGGCAGTGGAGGTATTTAAGCTGACCTCTCGTTATGACGAGGCAATCGGTAACTATTTGAGCAATTTTATAAAACCTGATAATAAAGAGAACACAATGTTATTTCCGCAGGTATTATCCCTAACATTTGAAAAAATACAGGATCTGCGTTATGGAGAAAATCCTCACCAGAAGGCGGCATTTTATAAAGAAAGGGGTAAAGCCAGCGGTTTGATCAACCTGAGGCAGCTACAGGGCAAAGAGCTCTCCTTCAATAATATCTTAGACCTTCATGCTGCCCTTGAGCTGGTGAAGGAGTTTAGCAATCCGGCGGCAGTTATAGTAAAGCATAATAATCCATGCGGAGTGGCGGAAGATAGGACCCTAGAAAAGGCGTTTGTGGCTGCCTGGAAGTGCGATCCCCTTTCTGCCTTTGGAGGCATCGTAGCCTTGAACAGAAAACTTGATTATAAGTCCGCCAAGGTGATTGCTAAAAGCGGTTTCCTGGAATGTATTATTGCCCCTGGTTTTGATAAAGAGGGTGCGGACTTATTTAGAGATAAGAAGAACCTGCGTTTGCTTGAGGTTGATAGTATAGGAGCTGCAGATGAGCCGGAGTTTAAACGCGTAAGCGGCGGATTGCTTCTGCAGGATAAAGATCTAAAAACATTAGATCTAGATAACCTGAAAGTAGTCACTAAGAAAAAACCCACTAAGAAAGAATTGGAAAGCCTTATCTTCGGTTGGAAGGTAGCCAAACACGTAAAGTCTAATGCTATTGTCTTCTCCCGCGAGACAAAAACCGTAGGTATCGGAGCAGGCCAGATGTCTAGGGTTGATTCAGTAATGATCGCCCGTAAGAAGGCCGGTAAGCTGAGCATCAATTCCTGTTTATCCTCAGATGCCTTCTTTCCCAAGGAAGACGCAGTTATAGAGGCCGCTAAAGCAGGGGTAAGGGCTATAATACAGCCAGGCGGATCGATAGCAGATACAGAAATAATCAAGGCCTGCGATAAACATAAGATATCAATGGTTTTTACCGGCATCAGGCATTTCAGGCATTAAGTCTCACTGTTAGATTTTGTCCATAGCCGCTACTTAATACCCGCAGCCTACCGATTAAATTATGACCTACCCGGAAACATTAGCATATCTGGATTCCTTTATTAACTACGAAAAGATAGCTGATTATTCGAATAATGAATCTTTGAAGTTAGAGCGTATCAATGATTTCTTAAGATTCGTTAGCAACACTCAGGATAACTTAAGACACATAC
>JBAXNZ010000072.1:0-5066 GCA_037133515.1 bacterium | reverse complement strand
CCCCATAGTCTCTCATTCAATAACCTTACTGTGGCCATGACATTATCCGTAAGATCAGCATCAATCTTTACACGAGTAATGGTAGCGAAAAAGGTGTCCGGATAGGTTGTAGCATCCGCAAGAGTCTTAGGAGCCACGGCGGCCGCGACACCTTGACTATTGTTAAGCTCAAGCTGACGAGCAACACCGAGAACGGTGATATCTCCGCTTACCTTAACATTCTGGACTTCAGCGTATGCGGTAAGGCTTAGGCCTACCACAAATGCTAGGGCCAGAATTAATACTAAGCGTTTCTTCATTTGAGTTAACCTCCTTTAAAAAAATACTAATATAGTGTTATCTAAATTAACTAGGGTTTTATGATGTAATTGCCTAGATATTTGCTCTATATGCATATCGCTGGATTTTCTATGGCTTCAAGCTTAGTTAAGGTGCTTCACCTCCTTTTCGCTCAGTATTAAAGCCATATCCTGCGGTATATCCTAATTTTCATCAAATCTATCACATAACCGCTTAGTTGTCAAGTAGTTTTTCGTCCCCGATTTCAGCCTATTGCATACAGAAATCGGGGATGATCCCACGGCCAGATAGGCCGTGGGATCTCTCCGACGCCTAGATAAGGCGTGGTGCCTTCGTCGATAGGCCGTGGGATCTCCGTAATATAGTGAAATTTGCCTATACTTCCAGAAATTAGGGGGTAAGTTCGGCTATTTAACCGGCTTATTCGTGGTTTTCTTCTGGTATTGCGACTTTGGTCCTACCGAGATAGTCAGGGTAATGCTTTTGCCGTTAGCCAGCATGTTTACGATGCAGCTTTCCTGTTCGCGCTCAAAGTTTAGTATGCACTGGCCGTATTCAATCACATTTAAGAGGCTCCAGCTATACATGGACATCTGTTCCTTGTAGAAGTTGATTACCTGTATAGGGTTAGCCTTTCCCTTGTATTTTAAGAGGCCCACGCGCACGCCTGCGCTTTCAAAGGAGTAGGAATCCTGCGGGATTAATTTAAAGCCCGCAGGCACAGGTATATCATTAAACTTTAAGGTAACCTGCGGCTCAAGTAATCCGGGGCTAGACATCTGCCTATCTTTTTTTGAAAAACCTGCGCAGCCCGATAACATAAAAACAGAGAAACATAGAAACAGAATAATTATGGCCCTCATCTTGCCTCCTTCTTTTTTATGAACGTAACTACATCTTTATAAATCCTATCTATATCTTTGGGGCTTAAACCCGCATTTATTCCTACCCTGACTAATTGCCTGGGACTGATAATATCTTCCGGCGCATGGCTGTCATTATTTAAAATAAGCCTGGCTCCTAATTTCAAGGCGCGGCGAGCAACAAACTTATTAGTTTTAGAGTGGTTGTATCTGCTCGTAAGCTCAAGAAATATGCCCTTTCTTTTAGCCAGCCTAATCTCTCCTTCTGTAATTAAACCCGGGTGCGCCAGGATATCGATATCCGCTTCTAGGGCAGCTAAATTAGTTCCTTTGATTACCGGCTCACACACCGTCTGGCCATGCGCTACAATAATCTTAATACCTTTACTTCTGGCATATTTGGCCAGAGGTTTAAATTGTTTAAGCGGCAGGTGCGTCAACTCAATCCCAGGGAGCACTTTTATCCCGCAATCCATGGGCCAGTTCCTAGTAAAGGCCAAGGTTGACTTAACTACAAACTCAATATTGCTGTAATCAGCATGGTCAGTGATAGCTATTGTATTATAGCCGGCTGCAAGATAGCGCACTGCTACTTCAGAAGGAAGTAGCACGCCATCGCTTAATAGTGTGTGTGTATGTAAGTTATACATATGCTGCCCGATGAGTCAATATATTAGCCCATGTAAACATCATCTCTGCCCATATTAAATCAAATTGCTTGGCGCGCTTTAGCTCGTTAAATGACTCTCTAAATATAGCAAACGTCCTTGAAAAACGCGAGGCCTTTGGAGCCTTTTCTAGTTGATTGACATATCCGTCGGTTTCCGCCAAAAATTGATAGATACGGTTAATTCTTCCTTCGCAGGCCCATCTGCCCAGACGCCCTAAATTAACAGCAATATTTAGTGTTAGCTCCTGCGTATTCATATACTACCTCAGTAAATCGCGGATTATTGACTCTACCTGCTTTCGGATGCCCTGATCTAGAACCTCTCTGCTTGGATTATTCTGACTAGGCCTGAGGTTAATCATTGAATCAAAATCAATTTCGCCAGACTCAAAATCAATGCCCCCGCCCCATAAATCGGCTTGTTTACTGCCATCTTGTAACAATAATTTCTCCCCATCCACATGTAATTTACCTCCGGCGGATAAAATCTTGTGCCTAACATCAACCACGACCTTAACATATCCATCAAGATCTTCGGCTACTTTTTGAAGGACCTCTGCGCTGGCTTTCTCCCGCACAATCAGTAACATATTTTCTTTTTGTCTATAAGTGGCGCCCCTGGCAGGAATCGAACCTGCCACACGCAGTTTAGGAAACTGCTGCTCTATCCTTATGAGCTACAGGGGCGATTTATTCCCCGCTAAATTTTATCAAAGAGTATATAGGGTAGCCTTTGAGCTTATCTTTGCCCTTTAAATCCACCAGTTCTATTAAGAAGGCAATCCCCATGATCTTAGCCTTATTTTGCTCTAAGAGCTCCGTCACTGCCCTAACTGTGCCCCCTGTAGCCAGGAGGTCATCTATAATCAAGACCTTATCCCCTGGCTTAACTGCATCCTGGTGCATCTCTAAGGTGTCTGTGCCGTATTCCAGCTCATAAGTAACTGACTTTGTCTTCCAGGGTAGCTTTCCTTTTTTGCGCACCGGTATAAACCCGGCGCCTATCCCCTGCGCCACTGCCCCGCCTACAATAAAACCCCTGGCCTCAACTGCCACTACCAGGTCGATCTTCTTGTTTTTATATTTTTTAACCAGTAAGGCTATTGCCTCTTTGAAGGCAGTTTTATTCTGTAGTAAAGTAGTGATATCGCGAAAAAGGATCCCGGGCTTTGGGAAATCAGGGATACTGCGTACATAAGAATCAAGGGAAGGTTTTGTTTTCTTCATCCGTTAGCCCCTAGGGTAGATCGTTCATTTCTTTTTCCTGAAGCAATACAAAGCGCCGAAGTTTACCTAAGGCTTCTGACTCTATCTGGCGCACCCGCTCGCGGGAGATCCCCAGTTTCTTGGAGGCCTCTGCCAGGGTGTGAGGCTTGCCTTCAGCCAGGCCAAAGCGCATATCCAGGACATCTTTCTCCCGGTCAGTCATGAGCTCTAAGAGATTACCTATCCTTTCTTTATCCAGGAAATGGTCTATCTCCTTATCCGGGGATATGGAGGTCTGGCTTTGTACCAGGTCCATGATCTGGCTCTCTCCTTCATCTCCTACCGGCGCATCCAGCGATGAGGTCTGGGTATTCAACCAGAAATTTATCTGCTTCGTCTTGTCCCGGGAGATATGCATATTTTTGGCGATCTCCTCATCCTTAGGCAGGCGTTTTAATTTTTGGGAGAGCCGCTCGCTGGTCTTCTTCCATTTGGCGATCAGCTCATTCATATAAACCGGGATGCGGATCATCTTTCCCTGCTCAGTGATAGAGCGGGAGATTGACTGCCTTATCCACCAGGCAGCATAGGTTGAGAAACGGAAACCCGTTTTATGATTATACCTGTCCACCGCCTTCATCAGCCCCAGGTTTCCTTCCTCGATCAGATCCAAAAAAGGAATTCCCAGGTAAAAATATTTCTTGGCGATATTGATTACCAGGCGCAGGTTTGCGCGTATCATCTGTTTGCGCGCCTGCTCATCCCCTTTTTTGATGCGCTTGCTTAAGGTTACCTCTTCTTTGGCGGTCAATAAGGAGATCTCGCGGATCTCTTTTAAATATGTCTTTAAGGCTTCCATATTACTTCTTTTTACCCTTCTCTTTTAATACTGCCTGAGCTGCGGCAAGGGCCGCAATCGGCACGCGAAAAGGAGAACAGCTGACATAATCCATGCCCACGTTATGGCAGAACTCAACAGACCTGGGCTCTCCGCCATGCTCTCCGCAGATACCTACCTCAAGAGTTTTACGGTTAGAGCGGCCGCGCTGTATGGCTATTTTGATCAACTCTCCTATCCCCTCCTGGTCAATACTCTGGAAGGGGTCTTCGGGAAGAATCCCTTTTTTAATATAGTCAGGCAGGAACCCCCCTATATCATCGCGCGAGAAACCAAAGCCCATCTGCGTAAGATCATTAGTCCCGAAGGAGAAAAATTCGGCGACCTGGGCTATCTTAGCAGCGACGAGGGCTGCGCGCGGTATCTCAATCATGGTCCCAAACATATGTTTGATCTTCTTGAGGTCGTATTTTACCAGCACTTCCTGATAGACTTTTTTGGCAATAGCTAATTGGTCATTCAATTCAGCTACATCACAGACTACCGGTATCATGATTTCCGGGTAAGGGTTCTTTCCTTCCTTAAGCAACTCTGCGGCTGCCTCAAAGACAGCGCGTATCTGCATGGCGCTTACCTCAGGATAGGTTACCCCTAAACGTACTCCGCGATGGCCCATCATAGGATTAGATTCATGCAGGGCATCTGCGCGATTAGAAAGCTCATCCATAGTAATATTGAGGTCGCGGGCAAGCGCCTCCAGCTTATCTTTGCTTCTGGGGACAAACTCATGTAAAGGCGGGTCCAATAAACGGATTACCACCGGGTATCCATTCATCGCCTGGAGCGTTCCCTTTATATCCTTTTTAACATAAGGGAAGAGCTCTTCTGCTGCTCGCTTCCTCTCCTCTTCTGTTTTTGACACAATCATTTTGCGCAAGACAAATAATGGTTCATCTGCGCCCTTGCCGTAAAACATATGCTCGGTCCGAAATAGCCCGATACCTTCTGCGCCGAATGACCTGGCCTTTCTGGCATCTTCCGGAGTATCGGCATTGGTGCGGATACCCAGCCTCTTAATTGAGCTACAGACCTTAAGGAACTGCGTAAGCAAAAGATTCTCTTCTGAGGCATCTATCATCGTAAACTGGCCTTCATAGACATTACCCTTAGTGCCGTTTAAAGTAACCCA
>JBAXNZ010000071.1:0-5141 GCA_037133515.1 bacterium | reverse complement strand
AACCTCGGCCACTGCCATCCGAAGGTGATGACGGCAGTACGGGACCAGGTTTCTAAGCTCATTTTTATCCCGAATAACTATTACCATATCCCCCAGGCCGTTTTGGCCAAGGAATTAGTCTACCGTACCTTTCCGGCAAAGGTCTTCTTCTGTAATTCCGGGGCAGAGGCTAATGAGGCTGCCATAAAGCTTGCCCGTAAGTTCGGCTGCGGCAGATATGAGATCATTACTTTTGAAAATGCCTTTCACGGCAGGACCCTGGCGGCCCTGGCTGCTACCGGACAGAAGAAATACCAGCAGGGATTTGAGCCTATGCTAGAGGGGTTTAAGAGTGCTAAGTTTAATGATATATCAAGCGTAGAATCCCTGATTACGGATAAGACAGTAGCGGTAATGCTAGAGTTAATTCAGGGTGAGGGTGGGGTTAATGTGGCTCGGCAGAGCTTTGTCTTAGAGTTAAAAAAGCTCTGCGAAGACAAGAAGATGCTTTTGATCGTGGATGAAGTACAGACCGGAGTCGGCAGGACAGGGAAGATGTTTTGCTATCAGAACTACGGTATAATTCCCGACATAATGACCTTAGCCAAGGCATTAGGCGGAGGCCTGCCCATAGGCGTTATGGTAGCCAAAAAAGATATAGCTGATACATTGACTGCCGGGATGCATGCTTCTACTTTCGGTGGCAGTCCTTTAGTCTGTAAAGCAGCGTTGGCAGTATTGCAGGCGATTCAAAAAGAGAAATTGCTTAGCAAAACACAGAAATCAGGAGAATATCTTTTCTCTAAACTGAATGAGTTAAAGAATAAATATCCCGTTATCAAAGAAATCAGGGGCTTAGGCTTAATGGCAGGGGTAGAGTTAACTAAAGAAGGAAAGCCGGTGGTTGAAAAATGCACGGAGAAAGGCCTACTGATTAACTGTACCCATGATATGGTATTACGGCTGATGCCGGCCCTGAGTATAACCATAAAAGAGATTGATAAGGCAATGATTATTCTAGAAGAAGCATTGAGAGGTTTATAAAATGAGAAAAGACTTACTTTCCGTAAAAGATTTAAGTTTAAAAGAAATTAAGGATATCTTTACGCTTACCAAGGAATTAAAAAAATATCCTGGTAAGTTTAAGGCTATTCTATCTGGGAAAACCCTGGCCTTGATTTTTGAAAAACCCTCTAACAGGACTTATGTTTCCTTTTCAGTAGGAATGTATCAATTGGGAGGAAACTCGGTATATCTTGGCCCGGAACAGATAAAGTTACGAGTGAGAGAAACTATTGGCGATGTGGCTAATACTCTCGCTAGATATGTGGACGGGATAGTCCTTAGGACCTTTGAGCATCAGAACATTTTAGATATGGCTAAGGCTGCTTCGGTACCGGTAATAAATGGTTTGTCAGACTTTTCTCATCCTTGTCAGGCTTTGGCCGACGTATATACTATCAGTGAGAAATTAAAGAATAAAAAAGATATAACCCTGGCCTATATCGGAGACGGAAACAATGTCTGTAATTCCCTGCTTTATGCCTGCGCCAAGACAGGTATTAATATGAATGTGGCAACGCCCAAAGGATATGAACCTGACTCAGGGGTTTTTAGGGGTTCGCAGTCACTTGCTAAGCAGCAAGATAAAGAGATAAAACTTTTTCATAATCCGCAAGAGGCAGTGAAGTATGCAGATGTGCTTTATACTGATGTCTGGGCAAGTATGGGCCAGGAAAAAGAAGCTAGGCTAAGAAAAAAAATATTCAGCGGTTTTCAAATCGATAATAGTTTGGTAAAGAGGGCAAAAAAGGGAGTGTTGATTATGCATTGTTTGCCTGCGCACAGAGGCGAAGAGATTACTGCCAGTGTTATCGATAGCCCAAACTCTATTGTCTTTGATCAGGCGGAGAACAGGATGCATGTACAAAAAGCTATTTTAATTAAATTGATGGGGAATAAAAAATGAAAAAGGTAGTGCTTGCTTATTAAGGCGGGTTGGATACCTCTTGTATTGTCAGATGGTTAAAAGAACGAGGGAATGAAGTTATCTGTTTTGTAGCTGACCTGGGACAGGGCCTGGGAAAGGGGGAAGATTTTTCTGCCATAGAGGAGAGGGCTCTTGCTGCCGGCGCATCTAAAGTCTATATTAAGGATTTACAGGACGAATTCATAGAAGATTTTATCATGCCGGCATTAAAAGCCAACGCTATATATGAAGGCAAATATCTGCTAGCCACTGCCTTAGGCAGACCTTTGATTGCCAAGTATCTGGTGCAGGTTGCACATAAAGAAAAAGCCTCTGCAGTAGCGCATGGCTGTACAGGAAAAGGCAATGACCAGGTAAGATTTGAGGTTACCGTAGGTATCCTGGATTCTGACTTAGAGATACTTGCTCCGGTAAGAGAGTGGGAGTTTAAATCTCGGGAGGAAGAGATTGAATACGCCAGGATGTATAGCATACCTATTGACGTAACTAAGAAAAAGCCTTACAGCATCGATAGGAATATATGGGGTATAAGTATTGAGGCCGGGGTCCTGGAGAACTTAGGGCAGGAGCCTCCTGAGGATGCTTATCTGATTACCAAAGGGCCTACTGGTACATCAAGCTACCCGAAATATATAGAGATTTATTTTGAAAAAGGAGTGCCTAAGAAAATAGATAGGAAGAGCTATAAATTAAAAAATCTCATTAGTCATCTCAATGAAGTCGGCGGCCTATATGGGGTGGGAAGAGCGGATTTAGTAGAGAATAGGCTAGTGGGTATTAAATCCAGGGAGATCTATGAAGCGCCTGCTGCCACCATCTTGCATACGGCTCACAGGGAATTGGAGAGCCTGGTATTAGATAGGGAATTGGCGCATTTTAAGGAGATGATTAGCCTGAAGTACGCGGAGTTAGTCTATTACGGCCTCTGGTATTCGCCTCTTAAGAAGGCGCTGGATGGTTTTGTTAACTCTACTCAAGGAAATGTCAGTGGCTCTGTGAAGTTAAAATTATTTAAAGGCAGCTGTACGGCTGTTACCAGAGAATCAGCGCATTCTCTTTATAAGAAGGAACTAAGTACATACGGCAGGGAAGATAAATTTAACCAAAAGCTAGCAGAAGGCTTTATTAAGATCTGGGGGATGCCCTACAAAAGATAAATAGGGACGGTTCTGAACCACGGTTAAAGGTGTCCCCGAGGGACACTTCTCCGATTGGCTCAGAACCGTCCCTAAGAAGCGAGAGGAAAGAATGGCAAAAAAATTATGGGGGGGAAGGTTTCCTAAGAAAACATCTGAACTGGCTGATAGGTTTACCTCCAGCATATCTTTTGATAAGAGGCTGGCTGTTTATGATGTCTTAGGCAGCATCGCTCATGCCAGGATGCTAGGCAGGCAGAGGATAATACCTGCTAAAGACGCTGCTTCTATTGTCAGGGGGCTTAATTCTATCTTGAAAGATGTAAAAAAGGGTAAGTTTAAGTTTGATCCCCGGGCAGAGGATATACATTCCAATATACAGGATACGCTCTTTAAGAAGATAGGCGAGCCAGCGCATAAATTGCATACCGCAAGGTCCAGAAACGACCAGATTGCCTTGGATATAAAGATGTATATCAAGGACGAAATAAACAATTTAGTAGAAGGCATTACTGCTCTTCAAAAGGAAATAATAAAGCTTGCCAAGAGCAATGCCAAGATCATTATTCCCGGATACACTCACCTTCAGATGGCTCAGTGTGTACTCCTGGCGCACCACCTATTGGCTTACGTGGAGAGCCTAGAGAGGGATAAGGAGAGGCTTATAGATGCTTTTAAGAGGGCTAACTATATGCCATTGGGTAGCTGCGCCCTTTCAGGGACAAGCTTGCCCATAAATAGAGAGTATGTAATGAGGGAGCTCGGATTTTCTCATCTTACAGAGAATAGCATTGATAGCGTAAGCGACAGGGATATTATTATAGAGGTTTTGGCAGATCTTTCTATCGTCTCTATACATCTATCCAGGATTGCAGAAGATCTGATACTCTGGTCCACTAAAGAGTTTAACTTTATCGATATCGATTTTTCTTTCTGCACAGGTTCCAGCATTATGCCGCATAAGAAGAATCCGGATGTCCTGGAGCTGATCAGGGGCTCTGTGGGCAAGATCCAGGGAGATCTTTCCAGCGTTCTGATTATGATGAAAGGATTGCCTCTATCTTATAACCGGGATCTACAGCTGGATAAACCTCCGCTTTTTGATGCCATAGATACGGTAAGGGATATCCTGGAGATATTTATAGCTTTATTTGGTAACATTGTAATAGAAAAAGAGGCGATTGCCGCAAAATTAATGAACGAATCTTTATTCTCCGTTGATATTCTGGAGTATTTGATCAAAAAAGGTATCTCCTACAGGAAGGCGCATGATATTGTAGGAAAAATGGTTAAGGATTGCCTGGATAAAGGAAGAGATATATCTGATTTAAGCAATACAGAACTAAAGAAATATTCACCTAAGTTGTTACCGGATGTAAAAAAGATTCTTAATGCCTGGGCCTCGGTGAGCCTAAAGACTTCTTATGCGGGGACTAGCCCAAAATTAGTAGAAAAACAACTTAGCAGTTGGAGCAGGAGATTAAATGCATGAATTCAAATACGTAAACAGACAACTCTGTTGCGAGAAAATAAAAGTAGAAGAGCTGGTCAGCCGTTTTGGCACCCCGCTTTATGTTTATAGCTACCATACCTTGATTGGCCACTACCTAAAATTAAAAGAAGCCTTTAAAGAGATTGATCCGCTTATCTGCTATTCCGTTAAAGCGAATTCTAATCTGGCATTGCTTAAGGCATTAGTGGATAAAGGCTCAGGGTTAGATATAGTCTCCGGAGGAGAGCTTTTCAGGGCCATACAGGTGGGTTGCCCTGCCGGAAAAATAGTATATGCCTCGGTGGGTAAGACTGACCGCGAGATAGAGGAGGCCCTGGCAAGGGGCATACTATTTTTTAACGTGGAATCTTTTCCTGAGCTTGAAAATATTAACCGTATTGCCGCAAAATTGCATAAGACGGCATCTGTTGCCATACGCATAAATCCTGATGTTGAGCCAAAAACTCACAAGTTCATTACTACCGGAAAGATCACCAATAAATTCGGTATTGATTTAAAGACCGCAGAAAAGATTCTTTTAAGG
>JBAXNZ010000070.1:0-5166 GCA_037133515.1 bacterium | reverse complement strand
CGCAGGGTGGCAAAACCTAATTCCGCATTACGCTGAAGCATTATGGAGTTTCCGTTACTGAGACGGATCTGGGCCATACCGTCATCGCCGGTCTGAATCTTGTCCCCCTCTGAGAGAGTCTCATTCATTTTTGCCTCTCTCCAGTCGCTTGCGCCCTTCCTATAGAAACGCACGTCCCCTGATATCGAAACAAGGACAGCGTTCATCTGGGTTGAGCCTTTTGAAGGGATCCATTTCTTGATGAATTCCGGCTCCACGCTTCTTTTAAAGTAGGTAACCTCTGAGTCACGGACCAAGCGCATCTCACCCGGCACTTCGTTAAAGGGGATAAAAACGCAGTTACCCTTTGTTACGCGCGTCTTCATATCGGGGCTGGAAGGATTGAGCACAGAGATAGCGCCCTCCTGGGCAAAAACACCGGTCCTGCCTCCCAGGTAAGAAATAAATATATCCGAGCCCTTGACCGCTCCCTTAGCGTTAGGGGTATCTATCAAAAAGGTATCCGGGGCACCGGTCTTTGAAACGATAGTCTCAATCTTTCCTCTTGTCAAGCTTATGTGGGCGAGTTCGCGTATTTTCTTATCGTTTAACCTGTATTCTTCTATCGAGACGCAGGTGCCGGGGGCTAACCTTAACACGCTCTTGTCGGCAAAGGTAATCTCCATCTTAGAGTAGCTTTTAGTGCGGATACGGTCATTCACATATATCGGCTGGTGTTCGTTTACAAAGAGAGGCTCCTGATTATTGCGCACGATATCGGAGATACCCTCCATGAAGGTAATGGTGCCGATGGCTTCCGGGATTTGCGCATACAAGCCGTTATGCAAGGCAAATATTAAAGATACACTACCTATCAATATTGCTATGGCTTTACGCATAAGAGATCACGCTCCTTTTACCTGATTAAAATCTGTATTTTACCCCCAGGCCGTATACGTTCTTCTTATATTTAAAGATCCCGATACTTGCCCCGTCGTAAACATATGTATACTGCAGCTGTAGCTCGGTATTCTTGACCACTTCATAGGTAAGCAGGTTTGAGAGGGTAACGATATCGTCTTGGCGCCTCTTGTTATAGGTGCTGTGTGTCTTGCTGTAATCCTGCCGCATATAATCCACCGCTGAGTTCCACTTTAGTTTCTTCATAAGCGGCACTATCGTAGAAAGGGTAAAGCGGTTCCCCAAGTACTTATAGTTGTTACCCTCGGTGTTTTCATAGTTGAGCGCGTAACGCAGGCTAAAAAGGCCTTCCCGGTTCTTCCCAAAGAAATAATACCAGCTGGCTGACCCTAAATATTCACACCCCTTCTTGGAATCCTGGGGGTTAGAGACTGCCCAATGATAATCTTTGATATTATACTGCAATTGCAGCTGCAACATCCGGTTCTTGCCAAACATTATGTTATTCAGGTTGCTGAAACCTACAGTGGTAAGATAATTCCTGTCATTAACGCTAACAACGTTGTAATGGATAGGGAAGGCTACGGCGGCTTTCTCTAGGTAAAAAATCGGCTGTATTGGTATGTCAAAGCTCATCGTATCGTAAAAACCGATGGAATTTTGTTTTGTCCCGTAAAAAGAGCCGCCTATTTTCAGGCCAAATTTATCATTGGGCTTAAAGGTATAATCTGCCTGCGTGGTAAAAACATTCTTCCAGTCATTATCTTCGTCGGCCCCTGCGGAGAACTCTTCATTGTTCGGCCTAAGAATAAGGTTGTCGTCGTATTGCAGGGAGTAGCCTATGCTCCCACGGAAGGGCCTTGCCGCTTCCTCGCTGCGGGTGATGACATCGATATATTCATTGGCATATCCTGCCAGGTCAGCTGTGGGGTCCTTGACTACGATCTCTTTAAAGATGGACTTTGCCTCTTTAAAATTCTTCAGCTGCAGATAAGCCAGGCCCTTCTGGTATTTGACGGTGCGGGAAAGCGAAGAATCAAGCTTCTCTGCCTCTTCAAAAGAGTTAACCGCTGCCTGCGGGTCCTTTCCTTCCTTTAATAAAACAAGCCCCTTAAAAAATGCGGTCTGGGCAGGGGTTATTGATTCTTTCTCGGCAAAGGCAATCCATTTCTTCGCCTCATCGACCTGGTCGCATTGATAAAGCAGATCTATCAGCTCAAGCAGGGAATTTTTTACATTGGGCTGTAAGGTAGCTGCAGCCTCAAGGTGCGGCTTAGCCGCCACAAAATCCTGAAGCCTCTTATAGGTCAGGCCCAGATAATAGGCAACCTCGGAAGATTGAGGCTGTTCTGTCCTTAATTCATTCAGAAGCAGGAGCGCCTCTTCATAGTTCTCATGCTGATAGAGCCACTGCGCTTTTTCTAATTTATTTACTTCTTGGGCGTAAACTTGCTGGGGGATTACAGAAATGATGTTTATAGAAAACAGCAGGAAAGTTATCGTTAGCAGAAAGGGTGTCTTGTTTTTATTCTTTGTCATATCTTTTCGCGTTAAATCCAATAAAAGGTATTATCATAGCACTATAGCAGAAAAAATAAAAAAAACAATATTTTTTTTAACTGAAAGCGCTTAACGTTAAATAACAGTATCGAATTCATTGTAAGGGCAAAACTCCTTATTGCAAACAGCTGGCTCACTAAACAACGAGAAACTGCTATCGCAAATATTTCCCATAGTCTCTTCAGGCGCATAACGACAACGTAGGGCATCCCCGTTACTTTTGATTACTGCGCTTTTATATCCTGCATTGCAGAGCTTACCCTTGGGGCTTTCTCCTTGTAAGTTATAAAGCATTCTTCTTTTATCTCCCAGGTAAGGCTTCAGCATCCTCTCTTCTTCTTCAGTATAGCTCTCCGGATAGCGCTTCCCCTGATAAGCCCCCCAGAACCCTGTTAGCTTAAACTCCAGGCCTGCCTCTATAAGCTGCCTTGAGATATTTGGTATCTGCGCGATTTGCGATGGGTGCGCCAAGTAATATATAGCTAAAGAAAACCCTGCCTTCTTTAATAAAATGGCCTTCTTTATAAGCGGCTCTAGTTCAGCCTGGCCTGCGTGAAAGTTAATATTGAATCTTACTCTCCGGGGATCGAGAGCGATTTGAATCTTATCAAATTCCATAGAAAGGTTAGTGCTGATGGTAAGCATATGAAAACAGCTCAATCTTTTTGCTAATTTTAAAAAGTGCGGATACAGCAAAGGTTCTCCGCCCGTTATAAAGATTTCTAACTGGCCATAGGCATCATATACCCTTTTCCAGGCAGCCTCCCATTCTTCGGGAGACAAAAATAGCGTTTGCGCGTAACGGGTTACTTCCCGACCATCTTCGCAATACGCACAGCTAAGATTACAAGCGGGGTTAATATGCCATAAAAACCTTATTTTATCGCTTGGCTCTTTTGTAACCAGGCCGCCGCAAATATTTAAATCTACACTATCGGAGTAATCGCTATATTCCTTTAAAAATTCTTCTTTGTGCTGCCTGTTTTTATCATAACTACCTGTCAATTTCATACCTAATGCCACTGCCTTCTTGCAGAATTCCTCAAAACGGGAAAATCTTTCTATATAGTTATTTTCTCCGTCAGGAGTCTTCCAGTAAAACGGATGCGGATTCAGGTAGAGCCCGAAATGTTCTGCGTTTTTATAGAGTAACGAGTGCCTCTCTATCACGCAAAAGCCCTCCGCAGGTATTGTCTCATCTATATAATCCCTGCTTTTCTCGATAAACTTGAGGGTCTTATCAAAATCAACTCTGCCTTCTCCCGGAAAACCGAACATGAAGATTGCGGTCACAAGTATGCCGGCCTGATGCGTATTCCTGATGATCTCATGCGCCTCATCTATACTGAATCGTTTTCCCATAAGATCAACTACCTTTTGCGAGCCGGATTCTACTCCGTAGGTAATCTGATAGCACCCGGCTATCTTCATCTTCTGAAGCAGGCCGCTTGACATCTGCGGCCTGATAATCCCCTGGCACCACCACTGGAAATCACGCATATCCCCTTTACGATTACCTTCAATGGTCAATTCGCAGAATCTTTCTAATGCCACTATATTGCCGTTAATCATACAGTCATGGAAGCTAAGCGTGCTGACCTGGGGGTATCTTTTAAGCTGGTATGCTACCTCTGCAAATATCCGCTCTCCGCTTTGTGAACGATATGCCTGCCAGGGTATCTTAGCTGTGCAAAATGAGCAACTCCATATTCACCCCCTGCTAGATAAAATAGGAAGCTCAGTGGGGTGTAAATAATCCTGAAGCGAAAAATCGCTAAAATCAGCAAAGGGTAATGAATCGAGATCTGAAATCGGCCCCCTGTCCCCGGAATCAATTACATTCCCGTCTTTTTTAAATATGACGCCCGGACACTGCTCCAGGTGCCCCATGTTTTCTACTAAATCGGCAACTTCTACGATTGTTGCGTCTCCTTCATTGACAACAATGGCATCAATACATTCTTCATTTATAATGTATTATCCCACTACCTGACGCATGCACTTCGGCCCGCCGCAAACTATAATCTTCTCTTTATCCCTCTATTTGATGAGCCTGGCTATCTCTAGGCTCATCAATTGATTAGGATAGTATACACAGAGGCCCACAATCCCCGCCCTACTATCCATGATTTGCTCTATATAACTATCGACAAGCTGCTGGTGTTCATCGATAAATCTTTTTACAAAAGAGGCGTCTTTCCAGTAGTGGTCGTTCTCCGGGTCCCACTTATCTTTATATTCATCCCTGCACCTCAGGCGTATCTGATTATTCAAATCTAACAGGAAAACATCATGACCTTTTTTTCTTAGGCTGGCTGCCAGAAGGGCTAAAGAGATAGGCGGCTTTACCACCGACCAACTAGGCGCAATGACCAAGGCTACTTTCACAATAAACTCCCAAGGTTTAAAGACTTAAACCTGCATCCATACAACTAACTGCTAATTTCTAATTATACTACCCTTGGCTTAAAAAGGAATTTCATGCAACGCCCAAATGAAACGTCTCCTATTAACTATTTTCTATACGGCTTTATCAGCTCTAAAAATTGAGGCACAGCGACATATCCTAGCTCAATTGCCCTATCACAGTGTTTGATGGCCAAAACGTATTTCTTTTCATAATAATATGCTACTGCCAGATTATAATGTGCCAAAGCCAAGCCTGGGTCAATCTCCAGCGCTTTTTGACACGACGCTACTGCTTCC
>JBAXNZ010000069.1:0-5267 GCA_037133515.1 bacterium | reverse complement strand
GCTTATTGCCATAGAAAAGAATGATCCTTTGACCGCCTATATTGAAAGCGGCATAAGTATCGATGCCAAGGTATCTTCGGAATTGATACAGACCATATTCACTCCTAACAGCCTTTTGCATGACGGCGCTCTTATTATACAGCATGACCGTATTGTTGCCGGCGGTTGTCTGTTTCCGCTTACTCCAAGCCTTGATTTAAGCCGCATATTCGGTACGCGGCATCGCGCCGCCTTAGGACTAAGCGAAGAGACTGACGCCATGGTTATAGTGGTCTCCGAGGAGAGGCAGGATATCTCCCTGGTCTATAGCGGCCGGCTTTATAAAGACTTGAGCCGCGAAGAGCTATTTCTTAAGATAAAAGAGATTATCAAAAGCAGGAAAAAACATGCCTAAAGGGAAAGTTAATATAGGTTATCGTTTTATGCATTTATTCACTCATCACCCCTGGCTTAAGCTTATCTCATTGATACTGGCAGTATTGGTCTGGTTTTATGTGAGGGGCGAGATAAACAGGTTCAATTAAGCGAGCAGATAAATTATGCCTACTCTGGGCGTAAATATTGATCATGTAGCTACTTTAAGGCAGGCGCGGGGAGGCTCTGAGCCAGAACCTTTATTTGCTGCCCTGCTTGTGCAGTCAGCAGGCGCAGAGAGCGTAGTGGTGCACTTAAGAGAAGACCGCAGGCATATAAAAGAGAGAGATCTATTTCTTTTAAAAGAGATGGTAAAAGTAAAATTAAACCTGGAGATGTCTGTCCAGGAGGATATCGTAGCTATTGCCTGTAAGGTAAAGCCGGATCAGGCAACACTCGTACCGGAAAAGAGGAAGGAATTGACTACAGAAGGCGGGCTAGATGTTTTGTCTGGTTTTAAAAAGATAAAACAGGCGGTAGAAAGGCTTAAGAAAGCAAAGATTGCGACAAGCCTTTTTATAGACCCCGATATAAAACAGATAGCCGCGGCTAAGAAGACAGGGGTGGCTATGATAGAATTGCATACCGGGTGTTATTCTTTGGCTAGTAATCAAAATGAGCAAGACAGGTATTTTAAAAAGCTAAAGGCGGCAACGTATTATGCCAAGAGTAAAAATCTGCATGTCTTTGCCGGACACGGCCTAAATTACTGCAATGCCTCCAGGGTTGCCGGGATTAAAGAGATAGAAGAGCTTAATATAGGCCACTCCATTATCTCCCGGGCAATATTCGTAGGACTAGAGCAGGCGATAAGGGAGATGAAGGCCCTGATAAAATGATTATTGGAACAGGAGTGGATATAATAGAGGTAAGGCGGCTGCGCCAGGCAGTAGAGAAGTGGGGCAGCAGTTTCTTGGAGCGCGTTTTTACCAAAGAGGAATTAGAGAGCGCAAGAAATCGCTCCAGCCTCTATCAGCATCTTGCTGGAAGGTTTGCTGCCAAGGAGGCAGTTTTTAAGGCTTTGGGCGATAGCGGGCTTACCTGGAAGGATGTCCAGATTTTAAATACTGAAGAGGGCAGGCCGCGCTGCGTACTTTTGCGCAACAAAGACAGAAAAAAAGAAGTTCATGTGTCTATTTCGCATGTAAAAAACTATGCGGTTGCCAACGCCATTATTACACAGAAGATCTGATTCAAGTAAAGGCGATTTCGGGCATATATTTATTCTAGCCGGTTCTGCTAGATTTTCAGGGGCCGCGGTCTTATCTTCCTGGGCCGCGATGCGTTCTGGCTGCGGCCTGGTGACCCTAGGCATCCCTGGAGGCTTAAATAACGCGATAATAAAGATAAAGCCCCTGGAGGTGATGACCTTGCCTTTACCCGGGACAAGGAAAGGTTCATTAAGCTTAGGTGCCTATAAAAAGATAAAAGATTTTTTAAAGAATATCGATGTTCTGTTGGTAGGCCCGGGCCTAAGTACCGATAAATCAACGCAGGCCTTAATAAGAAGAGTTATCGTTTCTTTTGATAAATCTCTGGTAATTGATGCCGATGGTTTGAATGCGCTTGTTGGGCCTCCTCGTAAATTAAAACTAGCCGCTAAGAAGGCAAAGAATCTGGTAATTACCCCGCATCCAGGGGAGATGAGTAGGCTCTTGGGCGTAAGTGTAAAAACAGTGCAGGCAAAAAGAAAAGAGATAGCTAAAAGATTTGCCAGGGATAATGGGGTTACGTTAGTATTGAAGGGTTTTCGCACGGTAGTTGTTGACCCAAAAGGCAATTTGTATATAAATAGAACCGGTAATCCCGGGATGGGCACGGCAGGCAGCGGTGATGTGCTTGCCGGTATAATAGCTTCGTTTTTAGGCCAGGGGTTGGATGGTTTTTCTGCCGCTAAATATGCGGTTTATCTGCATGGATTAGCGGGGGATTTAGCGGAGAAGGAAAAGACTCAGTTAGGGATGGTTGCTTCGGATATAATAGAGAAAATTCCGCAGGCAATAAAGCGTTGTTCTTAAAGGATATTATTTTGCTGGCGTAGCTCAGTTGGTAGAGCTCCTCACTTGTAATGAGGAGGTCGCCCGTTCAATTCGGGCCGCCAGCTTTGAAAAGTTTTGGACAGGTACCCAAGCGGCCAAAGGGGACAGACTGTAAATCTGTTGCACTCGTGCTTCAGAGGTTCGAATCCTCTCCTGTCCACCATTTTTGCGGGAGTAGTTCAGCGTATGATCCTGAGCCGCTATAGTGGCGAAGGACCTTAACGTTTGATAATTGCTTGCGGGTGTAGTTCAATGGTAGAACAATAGCCTTCCAAGCTATATATGTCGGTCCGATTCCGATCACCCGCTTAAATGTTAATGAGCAGACACTTTACGTAGTCCGAAGGACGAAGGAAAGTGTAGCCCCGTAGGGGCGTCTGCGAATTAATCCCGACATCCAAAATATTAGAAATATGTCGGGATCTTCAGGTATACTAAAAAGGAAAGAATGCCCGAACGAGAATTCTTAGAGCCTGTTTTTATCAATGCCTTTGACCTGGATGATGCCTGGTTTCAGGCCCTGGCTGAGATTCTGGATAAAGGCCACGTCTATACTATTACCCGCGGCAGCTATGAAGGCCAGCGCCGCCTTGAGTTTGATTTTGCGGTGGTAAAGGTTAGAAAACCAGCGCATCAGATTATTCCCATAATCCCGGAAGGGATGAGTATACCAGTGCCTACGGATATGGATTATATCCAGGGATACCTGAGCTATCTGCTTACCGGCACAAAAACAGAGACCGAAGACTATACTTACGGCGAGAGACTGGTTGAGCCTAAGGTTAGAATAAAAGAGAATGTTAACGGCAAAGAGATGACCAGAGAGATGCCCCTGAACGTAAATCAGGTAGAAGAGGTTATCAAGATTTACAAGGAGCAGGGTTTTGGCACCAACCAGGCGATTATGGAGATTGGTATGCCCTCTGATATACAATTGGCTGACCCCCCATGCCTGAGGCTCATAGATACCAGGGTGCGTTACGGTAAGCTACACTTCGTCCTCTATTTTCGTTCTTGGGATTTATGGGGAGGCTTTCCCTCTAACCTGGGTGGATTACAGTTAGTAAAGCAGTATATGGCTGATGAGATCGGCGTAGAAGACGGTGAGATCATTGCCGTTAGCAAGGGTTTGCACTTATATGAATATAGCTGGGAGCTGGCAAAGCTGCGCACTAATAAAACTAGCCCCCTGGCGTTACGTTAAGGAGTAGCTATGGATGAGCAGTATACCGGGTCAGAGCGCAGGCAGTTTATGAGACTGGATTATGTAACCCCTCTGGATTATAAAGTGTGCAAGAAAGAGACTATTACTAAATTACTGCAGGGTTATACCTCTAATGTGAGCAAGACCGGGCTTTTGTGCACTATAAAACAAAGAGTGGAGCCAGAAGATATATTATGGCTTGTATTTGACCGGGACACCCTGAATGTCTGTCAGGATATAGAGAAGAGTAGCCTGGTTTATCAGAACGGAATTATAGGCAAGGTAGTGAGGGTAGAGTTAAAAGAAGATAATACCTACAGGGTAGGCATCCATTTTATTACCCGGGAAGAGAAACCAAAGGCTGAGACTGAATATATCGAGAAGCACTTTTCCATAGATAAAAGGCAGGATGAAAAAACCTGAAATTCTCATTTTGGGCGATGGCGGCTGGGGCACGACTCTGGCGATTTTGCTTTCTAAAAAAGGCTTTAAGGTAAGCCTCTGGGGGGCCTTTGCCGGATACTCTAAGTATCTGGATAAGAAAAGGGTAAATACTAAGTTCTTGCCAAAGATTAAAATACCAAAAGATATAATAATAACGCATGATTTAGCTGGGGCGCTTTGCAGCGCAGGCTTGGTAATCCTGGCCGTGCCTTCGCAGTATCTGCGCAGTGTATTAAAGAAAGTAAAAAGATTAAACTATCCCAGGAAGGCCATATATCTTAGCGTTACCAAAGGTATAGAGGTAGGTTCGCTTAAGCGCATGTCAGAGGTAATATATGAAGAGCTAAGGGATATTAAACTGGCGGTGCTCTCGGGTCCCACTATAGCCCATGAAGTAGCATTGGGTATTCCCACTACCGCAGTAATTGCCTCTAGCGATAAGGCTATAAGAGAATATCTGCAAAATATCTTTATCTCCGATAAGTTCAGGCTTTATACTAATGATGACGTTATAGGCGTAGAATTAGGCGGGAGCTTTAAGAATATTATCGCTATTGCCTGCGGGATATCTGATGGGTTGGGATTTGGAACTAATACGAAGGCTGCGCTTCTTTCGCGCGGATTAGCTGAGATATCCAGATTGGGAGAAGCTATGGGCGCAAGGAGTAGCACCTTTAGCGGTATAAGCGGATTAGGGGATTTGGTAACTACCTGCGTCAGTCCTTATAGCAGGAACAGGTTTGTAGGAGAACAGATCGGCAAAGGCAGATCTTTAAAACAGGTTAAAAGCCACATGCAGATGGTTGCCGAAGGCCTGCCTACTGCTAAATCTGCTTATCATTTGAGCCTGAAATATAAAGTTCAGATGCCGATAGTGCGGGAAGTATATAAAGTTCTTTATAAAAATAAATCTCCTCTTGGCGCAGTAAAGGATTTAATGGGGAGGGCTAAGAGGGAGGAGTAGGGAGCAGGTACCAAATATTCGTAAGGTACTAAAGCCTTACTATGCTAAATAGTAGGTAAGTCTTTAGTACCGTTTTGGTGAGCGATAGCAAATAATACAAAACGGGGCGTGGCTCATCCCCTGCGGGGGATTTCGCCACGGAGCAAGTTAATACGGGGCGTGGCTCAGTTTGGCTAGAGCGCTTGAATGGGGTTCAAGAGGT
>JBAXNZ010000068.1:0-5272 GCA_037133515.1 bacterium | reverse complement strand
TCATCTCTTCGGCAGGCAGCTTATCCAGATAAATAACCGCATTCATAGACTCGCTGATATTTTCATATTTGCTTCTTAACTTATCTAAAAATTCTTTCTGCGACCCTAAGGTAAGCCTGTGTTTCTCCTGGAGCCCTATTTCAAGGTTCAATTGATTCAGCTGCTCCAGCGCCAAGGCTACTTCATTCTTGAGACTGTCTATTTTAAGCCTTATATCGCCAAAGGCCTTTAGTAGATCATCCACCTGCGCATTAATATCATCAAGGCCCTGCTGCGTTTGAGTCTTTTCTTCGCTAACCTTCGCCTTTTCTATATCCAGCCTCTTTTTGCGCGCCAGGTAAATCTGTTGTTTGGAGTTAAGGTCGGCAATATCGTTCCTGCCGTTAGAGATCCTGGAGACCAGGCCCAGGATCGTTTTCTTGGCCTGGGATATCTTTTCTAGCGATGCCTTGTTGGCAAGAGCGATCTTTTCAAGCTGCGCCTCCTTATCTTTTAAAAGGGCGCTTTTATCTTCGATATTCTTCCTGATCCCGTCATATTCTTCCTTTACTGCACTGAGCTTCTCTTCATCCAGAAGCAGCCTCTTTTTAGTCTGCTCTATCTGCTCCTCTAAATATTTCTTCTGCGCCTCTAATTCAGCAATCTTTTCCTGATTAAAACCGATACGCTCGCTACCCTGTGAGAGAATATTCTTCAAATTCATAATCTCATTCTTTACCGCCATAATATTATCTTCAAAGGCCTTTAACTCGAGCTTACGGCTTGAGACCTTGGACTCCTCTTCCTGAATAGCCTTTATAAGCGAAGCCTCCCTGGATTCTAATCCCGTAATCTCAGTAACCAGATTATTCCTTTGTTTCTCTAAATCGCCCTTTTGCAAAAATGCTAACTTTATCTCGCCTGCCTTTAACTCTTCAAATACCTCTTTGTACCTGCGCGCCTTGTTGGCCTGGCGCTCAAGGGATCCAATCTGGCGCTTTACCTCTGCGACGATATCGGTAACGCGCAGGAGATTTTGCTCTGTCTCTTCAAGCCGACGCATGGCCTCTCTCTTCTGAGTTTTATATTTGGTAATACCTGAGGCCTCGTCAAAAACCATGCGCCTGTCCTCCGGCCTTGAGCTTAAGATCAGGTCGATCTTTCCCTGCGCGACCAGAGAATAACTCTCAGCGCCAATACCTGTGCCCATTAGGATATCCAGGATATCCTTAAGCCGCACCTGGGTTTTATTAAGCAGATATTCCGACTCGCCTGAGCGAAAGATCCTGCGGGTAAGCGCCACCTCATGGTGGTCTACATTAAAAAACTTCTTGCTGTTATCAAAGGTCAGGGTAACCTCAGCCATGCTTAAAGGCTCTTTAGAATCCGTGCCATTGAATATAACATCCTGCATCTCAGAGCCGCGTAGAGACTTGACAGACTGCTCGCCTAAGACCCAGCGAATAGAGTCAAAGATATTGGACTTGCCGCAACCATTAGGGCCGACAACCGCGGTAATCCCGGGCTCAAAGTTTAGGATAGTCTTGTTGAAGAATGATTTGAATCCTACGATCTCCAGTCTCTTGAAGTACATATGTTGTCTCCTTGTTATTGTACTTGATTATTAAGCCACAATATGCGCGCCAGGCCCATAAGCTCTGCTTTTTCTAGGCGCACCCCCACCCTCTGCTGATTAAGCTCAGGTATGGGGCTTGACCAGGCTACCTCTCCCTTAGTATAAAAAGGCACATGCCTGTCCGGGATATTCAGCCACATCTCAAGCGGGGTATTAACAGGCAGGGACTCGTTAGTTACAAATCCCACACCGCCTGCGCTTATATCCACCACCTGGGCGCACTCTTCATTGGTATTGACCATATTTAGAAACTTCAAAGGGAACTTCGTTTCCATGCGTGCGAATAATCTGCGGTCTGCCATCTCTCTCCTTTTACTGCTGAGACTGATGTTCAAGCCAGGCATCAATTTTATCTTTTTTAAAACGCCACTGGCCAACAAGTTTTACCGCCGGAATCTTATTATGTTTGAGCCACTCGTAAATAGTCCGGCGCGTTACTTTGAGGTATTCAGCCAAATCTTCCATGGTCATTAATCCACCGTTAACTATCATGTCTAAATTATAAACAAGAAAACTGTTTTTGTCAAGGAAAATCTTTACATTCTTTGACATATATATCCTAATAAGGTAATTTTGATGCTAAAAGTTGCTAAAATAGGCAAAAAATATAGGGACGGTTCTGAGGCACGGTTAAAAGTGTCCCCTATTATGCCCACCGGTAGGCGGGTATCACCGTATTAGGGGACAGTTTAGCTACGACTTCAGAACCGTCCCTACTTGAGTTCTTTGAATTTTTTGGTGAGGGCTGGGATGATTTGGAAGAGGTCGCCTACGATTCCGTAAGTGGCGACCTTAAAGATAGGTGCTTCGGGGTCTTTGTTGATGGCAACAATGATCTTTGAAGACTGCATACCTACGAGGTGCTGGATCTGGCCTGAGATACCGCAGGCAATATATATCTTGGGCGCGACTGTGCGGCCGGTCTGGCCTACCTGATGCGAATAAGGCATCCAGCCCGCATCTACTGCTGCGCGCGATGAGCCTACTGCAGCGCCTAATACGTGCGCCAGCTCTTTTAATATCTTAAAATTTTCCGGCCCAGCCATTCCGCGGCCTCCGGAGACAATAATATCCGCTTCTGCCAGATTTACCAGGGACTCGATCTCTTCTACTATATCCAAAAGCTTGGTGCGCGAAATATAAAGAGCGCTGTCAAAACTCTCTTTTATAATTTTACCCTTGCGATGTTTATCCGGAGCCATCGGCTGCATGACTTTATGCCGCACAGTCGCCATCTGCGGCCGGTAATTAGGAGAAATAATAGTAGCCATAATATTGCCGCCGAAAGCCGGCCTAGTCTGAAGCAGGATCTTTTTCTCAGGGTCAATATCTAACCCTGTACAATCCGCAGTCAGGCCTGCCTTTATATTTATGGCCACGCGCGAGATCAAAGAACGGCCTATGGCTGTCGCCCCGCAAAGAAATATTTCAGGCTTATATTTTTTAATCAGCTCAACCAGGATATTAGTATAAGGCTCATCCTGGAAATTAGCTAACTCCGGAGCCTCTACTAAATATATATTATCCGCTCCATGCCAGACGAGCTCATCCAGCTGGTCATCCATATTATGGCCGATTAAAACTCCGCTAACCTCACAGCCAAGCTTCTTGGAGAGCTCCTGCGCTTTTCCTAAAAGCTCATAAGCTACAGATTGAATTTTTCCTTTTTTCTGCTCTATAAAGACCCAAATGCCTTTATAATCCTTCATATCCGGTACTACGCAGGTAGCAGCCGGTTTTTCCAGCAGGATTGCCTTAAACTTACAGGCCGGCACACAGGCGCCGCAGAGATTACACTTATCCAGGTTGATAACTGCTAGCCTGTCTATCATGCGGATAGCATCAAAAGGGCAGGCCTTAATGCATAAGGTACAGCCGGTGCACTTCTCAACTATTATCTGAATAGGCATAGCTTAATGCACCTCATCCTTCAATAAATCCACTAATTTCGTAACCATCTCAGGAATTTCACCAGTAAAGATAAGCCCTCCGGTTCTATGCGGAGGGCTAAAAATTTTAACTACCTGCGTAGGAGAACCGCATAAGCCGATCTGCTGCGGGTCTAAGCTAAGCTCTTTCTGCGTCCAGGTAGTAATCTTTGCCTGCTTGGCGCGTATCATCCCCTTTAATGAAGGGATCCTGGGCTCATTAATCTCTTTAACCACAGTCAATAATACCGGCATAGGGGTCTCTATAACCTCATAACCCTCTTCCAACATTCTTTCTACGCGCATAACTTTTTCTTTTACCTCTTCTATCTTCTTGACATAAGTAACCTGCGGGATATCTAAATGCGTGGAGATTCCAGGCCCTACCTGCGCAGTATCTCCGTCAGAGGCCTGCTTGCCGCAAAGTATTAAATCAAAGCTTCCTAATTTCTTTATTGCCCCTGACAATGTGTAGCTGGTCGCCCAGGTATCGCTTCCGGCAAATGCGCGGTCACAGACCAGGATCCCTTCATCAGCTCCCATGGAGATTGCCTCGCGTAGTGCTGCCTCTGCCTGCGGTGGCCCCATAGTAATCACCGTAACCTTACCACCGAACCTCTCCTTAAAACGCACCCCCTCTTCAATAGCATACATATCAAAGGGATTAATTATGGATTTTACTCCCTCGCGGATTAAGGTATTGGTCTCGGGGTTAATCCTGACCTCGGTGGTCTCAGGGACCTGTTTTATACAGACAATGATATTCATATTACTTGGCCATCTCCTTGATCAACTGCAGGGCAATGATATTTCTCTGTATCTGGTTCGTCCCCTCGTAAATCTGGGTAATCTTGGCATCGCGCACGAATTTCTCTATCGGATAATCTTTCATGTAACCGTATCCGCCGAAGATCTGAAGCGCATCCACGGTGACCTTCATTGCCACATCCGAGGCAAACATCTTGGCCATAGCGGATTCCTTTGAGACGCTCTTTCCTGCATCCACCATCCTGGCCGTAGCATAAACTAAAGCCCTCGCTGCCTCGATTTCCGTAGCCATATCCGCCATCATCCACTGGATACCCTGAAAGCTAGAGATAGATTTTCCAAACTGATGCCTCTCCTTAGAATATTTTACTGCCAGGTCCAACGCACCCTGGGCAATACCTAATGCCTGGGCAGCCACACCCGGACGGGACATATCAAAGGTTTTCATAGTCACAATAAAACCCATCCCTTCTTTAGAAAGCAGATTTTCTTTAGGGATCTTGCAATCGGTAAATACGAGCTCACTGGTTGAGGAGGCACGTATTCCCATTTTATCTTCCTTCTTACCAAAGGTAAAACCAGGAGTCCCTTTTTCTACGATAAAAGCAGAAGCCCCCCTTGCTCCCCTGGTCTTATCCGTCATAGCAATGACCACATAAACCTCGGCGTCTCCTCCATTGGTGATAAAGTGCTTCAGGCCATTCAGAATATAATGATCCCCTGATTTGTGCGCCACAGTCTTAATCCCCGAGGCATCTGATCCTGCTTCAGGTTCAGTAATACCAAAGGCAGCGATCCTTTTTCCCTTAGCTAAATCCGGGAGATATTTTTTCTTCTGCTCATCGTTTCCAAAAAGCACAATGGGGAAAGTCCCCAGGGCTGAGGCAGCATAGCAGACCGCAATCCCTCCACAGGCGCGCGATAGCTCCTCTGTTGCAATACAAAGATTTAAGACCCCTAC
>JBAXNZ010000067.1:0-5274 GCA_037133515.1 bacterium | reverse complement strand
AGCCAGACACCAGGAATTACCGAGCCTGCCCAGTGATAGCGGCCTAAAACCCAAAGGGTCTCTTACCCCGATAAGATATTTATCATTCATCATCAATAGCGAATAGGCGCCCTTAATCTTTTTTAATGCGTAGAGCAAACTCTGCGCGAGGTCGTTTAGGCCTGACCTCGCCATTAAGTGAATAATAATTTCTGAATCTGTAGTAGTCTGAAATATCGAGCCTTCCTTTTCCAGATACTGCCGAAGCTTCAGGGAATTAATCAGGTTTCCGTTATGAGCTATACAGATTGAACCTTTGGCGTAATCTATTAAAAGCGGCTGGGCATTCTTTAATACGCTTGAGCCGGTAGTAGAATAACGCACATGGCCTACTGCCATATCGCCCTTTAATTTTTCCAGGATCTGTGCGTTAAAAACATCGTTAACCAGGCCCACTTGCTTATGAATAGATAAAAAACCCTTATTATTAGTTACGATGCCGCAGGCCTCTTCGCCTCGGTGCTGCAGGGCATAAAGCCCAAGGTATGCAAGCCAACTAGCCTGCTTATTGTTGCTGATGCCAAAGAGCCCGCAATATTCTTTTGGGCTATCGTTATAAATGTTTCCTGGCATAGTTTACTCCGTTTTTGAAAATCAGCATCCCGTCACCTTGGCGTTTCTTGCTTGCGGCCTGCATTGGATGTTGTGAAATCTGTATATGCCTCTCCGGATGAGGCATCAGGCCAAAGATACGCCCGCTCTTATCTGAGATACCGGCAATATTATCTATAGAACCATTGGGGTTATCAGGATAACCGCTTAAGCGACCATGATTGTCGCAATACTGAAAGATAACCTGCCTGTTCTTCTTAAGCCTGGCTAAGACCTGTTTATTTAAAACAACAAACTTGCCCTCTCCGTGCGCTACCGGAAGATATATATCCTCCTTGATACCTTCTGTCCAGACGCATCTTCCTTGCGGCCTTAAATAAACCCAACGGTCTTCAAATTTATTGGAATCATTAATAATAAGGCTGGCCTCCTGGTTTAAATCGCCGTTACCAGGGAGCAGCCCGCTCTTGACCAGGATCTGAAAACCATTGCAGATCCCAATAATCAGTTTACCTTGGGCAATAAAATTACGGATATCCTCTATTAATTTAAATCTCAACTCGTTAGCCAGGATCCTGCCTGCCCCGGCATCATCTCCGTAACTAAAACCTCCGGGTATAGCCAGGATTTGATAATCGGCAATGCGCCTGGCTTTATTGATCAGCCGGTTTACATGTATCAACTCTGCCTGGCCGCCGGACTTCTCAAAGGCAAAGGCAGTCTCCTTATCGCAGTTAGTTCCGGCTGTCCTTAATATACAAACCTTAGGCCTTTTCATAGAATTTATTGATTACCTGCACAACCTCTTTTGGCGTATCTGCGATTTTAAAAATATCCAGGTCATGAGGGCTGATATTTGCGTTTTTGAGCACCTTCTTTTTTAGCCACTCAACCATCCCCTCCCAGTATTCCCTGCCAAAAAGCACTACCGGGAACCTCTTGATCCTTTTAGTTTGGATCAAATTTATCGCCTCAAAAAACTCATCTAAAGTGCCATAGCCTCCGGGCATGATCACAAAGGCCTTGGCGTATTTTACGAACATTACCTTACGCACGAAAAAATAATGAAAATCAAGGAGCGTGTCGATATATTTATTCGGCTTCTGCTCCATGGGTATCTGGATATTTAGGCCTACGGATCTGCCCCCTGCGCGCTTGGCGCCTCTATTTCCTGCCTCCATAATCCCCGGGCCGCCTCCGGTAATAACTGCAAAACCCTCCTTAGCCAGATGATAAGCAATCTCTTCGGCTAACTTATAATATTTATTATCTGTCTTGGAGCGGCTTGAGCCAAAGATAGAAACCGCCTTGCCGAGCTTAGAGAGAATCTCAAACCCCTCCACAAACTCTGACATAATCCGGAATATCCTCCAGGTATCTTCGGTGGTAAAATCATCCCTCAAAATTCCATTCTTACGCATATTTATTCTCCTTAATGAGGCCATAACTTACGGAGCGAAGCGAACGTAAGTTATATGGCCGAATTAATCCCGCAGCTGCGAGAAAATTTGTTCCAAATTTTTGAGCGCTTAGCTGTCGGGATCCACTACCAACGTAGCGGCCTCTGCCAGGCCTCTTTTAATTCTGCGATAGACATATCCACGCAGGGCTTATTATCCCGGCCGTAGACCCTAAAATCTTTTCCTTTACTGACGCAACCGGCCAAGCCAAAATCCAGGCCCTTTAAAATCTTCTCGAATGCCTTTTGGTTCTTTCTCTTTACCTCTACCATAAACCTGGAGTTTGACTCGGAAAACAAAATTTCATCATCCCGCATTTGGGAGCCGCAAGGTACTTCTCCTAAAAATATATCCATCCCCAATCCACCGCTAAAGGCCATCTCTGCTGCCGCAACCCCTATCCCGCCCTCAGAACAATCATGCATAGCCTCTATTAACCCTAAAGAAGAGGCTTTACTTAGCCTCTTAAAAGTCTCTTTGGCCTCTCTTATATATACGCGAGGAAGATTATTACCTAAACTGCCCAGCAGATTGTAATAATGCGAGCCGCCTAACTCATTCCGAGTCAAGCCTACCGCATAAAGCAGGTCTCCGGGCTCTTTAACATACATAGTAACCTTCTTATTAACATCCTTCATTATTGCCATAGCAGAGATTAAAAGCGTGCCTGGTATAGCTATAGATTTATGCCTAACCTTATATTCGTTATTCAGGCTATCCTTACCTGAGATAAAAGGGACCCCGAAGCCTAACGCTGTATCATGGCAGCCATAAGCTGCGCGCACCAGGCCTCCCAATCTATCCGGCTTATCAGGATTGCCCCAGCAGAAATTATCCAGGATCGCCACTTCATCCAAAGAGCCGCCCACCGCAATAATCTGACGCAAGGCTTCATCTATGCAGGAGGCAGCCATCCAATAAGGGTCGATAAAACCAAACCTAAAATTTATCCCATTAGAAATTACCAGGCCTTTGTTCGAACCTAAGAGCGGCTTGACAATACTGGCATCCGAAGGCCCGTCATTATGAATCCCCACCAGTGGCTTAAGGGTTGAGCCTCCCTGCACTTCGTGGTCGTACTGCCGGATCACCCACTCTTTAGAACAAATATCATATTGGGAGAGTAGCTTAAGTAGGTATTTATTTAAATTCTTGCCGGAAGGTAATCTTGGTTCTTTTTGTCTAGCCTGAATAAAAACTGCTTTCTTCTCTAGCTTTGGCAGGCCGTCATGTAAAAAAGACATCTCCAGGTCGCAGACCAGATTATTTTCATAATAAAGCTCTAATCTTTTGGTATCGGTGAACTCGCCAATGAGAGTCGCCTGGACATTCTCGCTTTCAAAGAGCTGAATAAGTTTTTCAATATTCTCTTTGGGCACAGAGAGTACCATGCGCTCCTGGGATTCAGAGATCCAGATTTCTGTATAGGATAGATCAGCATATTTTAAAGGGACCTTCTCCAGATCCACTCTGGCACCCAACTCCTGGCCCATCTCTCCTACTGCGCTGGATAAACCTCCTGCCCCGCAGTCAGTAATAGCATCATAGAGCTTGGCATCGCGCGCCTCTAGGATAGTATCCACCATCTTCTTCTCCTGGATGGGGTTTCCTATCTGCACTGCGCCGCTTGAGAGTTTTTCTGATTCGTGGGTCAGCTCTCCGGAGGAGAAAGTTGCGCCATGGATCCCGTCCCTTCCGGTCCTGCCGCCTACTACCACAATTAAATCTCCTGTTTTTGATTTCTTAAAAGATTTGTCTCTAGGCATAATCCCGGCTGTACCGCAGTAAACCAGGGGGTTACCTACAAAGCCTTCATGGAATAATACTGCGCCGTTAATCGTGGGTATCCCCATCTTATTTCCGTAATCGCGCACTCCGGAGACTACGCCCTTCATAACTCTCTTCGGATGCAGACTACCCTGCGGGACCTTGCTGAAAGGATAATCCGGAGGGCCAAAACAAAAAACATCTGTATTAAGGATTGGCTTGGCTCCCAGGCCTGTGCCCAGCGGATCGCGTATTACGCCTCCGATACCGGTATTGGCGCCGCCAAAGGGCTCAAGGGCCGAAGGGTGGTTATGCGTCTCTACCTTAAAACAAACATTATAATTCTGGTCAAAACGAATAATGCCGGAATTGTCCTTAAACACCGAAACACACCAGGGTTTCTTTAACTCCTTAGTCACCTTCATTATGGTGGACTTCAGTAGATTATTGATGAGCTTTGTTTTTTTCTTATTTTTAATTTTCTCTGTATATCTAATCCTTCCCCTGAAGGTCTTATGCCCGCAGTGCTCAGACCAGGTCTGGGCAATAGTCTCCAGCTCGCAGTCTGTGGGATTACGCCTGAGTTTTTTAAAATAACTCTTTATCTGGCGCATCTCCTGCAGGTTAAGAAAAAGCTGCCCTCCTCTGCTGATCTTCAATAATTCTTTATCAGCTGCCCCCAATAAATCAACTGTGATTAAATTAAAACTATAGCCCCATCCGCATGGTTGGGCCTGGACTTGGCCTTTAGATTTAACAATATGTTGGATAAGTTTATTGTAGAGGAGCTTTTCGGAGACAGTCTTAAGTTGTGCGGGAGAGAGCCTGCCTTTAATAAGATATTTCTTTGCGGTCCGGACTGAAGATACTGACCCTATCCCCAGGTCCTTTATGCCTTTTAAGATAGAATCTTCTACCGGATCCATAACTCCCGGATTGTAGGCAACTTCAATTATAAATTGACTTTGTTTAGGGCTTAATTGGCTGGGTCCTGAATTAATAAAATAATCCTGGCTTATTTTATCTGTTAAAAGGTCCGAGCATATCCTTCTGGCCTCGAGCCCGGAGAGTTCTCCTTCAATATTATAGACCTGAATAAAACCTACCTCTTTTACGTTATTGATTCCTAAATCCAGTATATCTTTTTTTATGCCCTCTCCGATAGCGTCAAACTGGGCGGGCTTATCTTTTATCTCTATCCTATATACCATGGTAATACTTTTTTAGGGGCTTAAGGGAAGGATAAGTTTAGCTAAAGAATCATAAACCGACTTTTTTAAAAATCTTATTTATATTGCGCAGGTAATAATCTAGATCAAAGATTTTATCCAGCTCTCTTCTTAAGATAAAATGGCAGAACTCTTTATCCGAAAGCAGCTCCTCTTTAAAATCAGTCCCCTCTTTCCAGGCCTGCATAGCATTCCTCTGCACTATATCATAGGCCTTGGTGCGACCT
>JBAXNZ010000066.1:0-5282 GCA_037133515.1 bacterium | reverse complement strand
TTTTTAGCAACGCAGGCAGGCATTGTGAATTTGAAAAATGGTACGGGATAATAGAAAGGGCGGTAATAGTATCTGTTTTCCTGGCGGGAGGGTATTTCTTTCTCCTGCTTATCCTGCCGCTCTTGGCCAGGCCGGTTGTTTTCAAACTGGTTAAAGACAGATTGGATATCGAGGAAAAATTTGTCTCTTTTTCCGAGGTATCTTTAAGTTGGCTAGTCGCGCTTTCTACCGGAATAATTCTTTACCTGATTATACCCCGCTTAGTATAACTATATTACAGAGATTACTCTATATATGGAGATGGGTTTGGCCTTTCCTTTTACGGAGATAGGCTCCAGCTTCTCAGCTTTAACCTCAAGCTTCACCTGTTCATAAACTGCCTCGCTGACAATAATCTCACCCCTCCCCGCGGCAGAACAAAGCCTGGCAGCCAGATTTACATTGTCTCCGATTACCGTATAATCCATACGCTCAAGCGAGCCCATATTACCCACTACCATATCCCCGGTATTTATGCCGATACCTATATGCAGTGGCTCTTTTTTCTCATGGGCCCATTTCTCCTGCAGGGCTTTAAGCTTAGCTTGTATCTCTATGGCGGTCTTCACCGCAACCGAGGCGTGGGTTTTTAGATGCATATCTCCGGGTGCCCCGAAAAAAGCCATTAGCTCATCCCCCACAAACTTATCCAGGGTCCCGTTATATTTGAAAACTACCTTTACCTGCTCGGTGAGGATTTCGTTAAGCATAGCCACTACTTCTTCCGGCTGGTGAGACTCCGAGAAAGTAGTAAAGCCCCTGATATCGGAGAAGAGCACGCTGATCATGCGCCTCTCTCCCCCTAATTTTAGCTTAGTCGGATCATTGAGCAGCTGGCTTATTACTTCCTGCGATAGGTAATGGCTGAAGGCGTGCTTTATCCACTGCTTTTCTTTTTCCTCGGTAAAATAACGGAAGCTGGTGATCGCCGAGAATCCGAATACGATAATTCCGCTTGGGGCCACCAGGTCTATCCAGAGGCCTAATTTGGTAAAGGCAAATAAGGTAAGGAGAAAATAACCCAAGGCATAACCAAGCGCAAGCAACAGGCTCTTCCAGAGCTTAATCAAAGAGCTCAGGGCTATAATCAGGGCGGTGAAGAAAAAGATAAATAAACGCACCCACCCCTCTTTCTTCACGATGAAATTCTCAGAGAGGATAGTATCGATCAGGTTAGAATGCACCCCTACCATGGGATAATTTTCCTGTAAGGGGACCGGCCTTAAGTCATGGGTGCCGGTAGCCGTAAGCCCAATGAGACAGATCTTGTCTTTTACCATGCGGGTGAGCTTATCCTTAAGCTCTGCCTCGCTTTTTTTAAGGTATTCCACCGTACCAGCGTCTTTGGAAGACGCGGCTGCTCTATTATTTGCCAGGCTTAACTGATTACGCAGCTCTTCCCTGACCTCCTGTAGCCTCAATATAAGATAATAAGGAATATGCTTAAAAGAATACCCCCAGCGGCCCTGCCAGTTAACCAACATGCAACCATTCTTATCTACCGGTATTACGATATCCTTTTTATTATCCTCAAGACCGGCGTTTTTAAGGATTATAGTGTTTTTCCTCGCCTCTATCTCTTTTACCCCCAGGTAATCTAGGAGCGCGGACACAGTCAGCTGCGGCAAGATCTTATCTTCATACCTTATGAACAAAGGTACTTTACGCGTTACGCCGTCTAAATCAGGATCAGCGTTAATAAACCCGCTTCCCCTGATGCTGGAAATATATTCCGCGATAGGGACGCTTAGGTTCTTATATTCTTTTTTGAACGGCCAGGACTGGCCGTGATAATCTATAGCAAATTTGTTGATAAAAGACCTTGCTATTTTATGAACCTGAAAGTTTTCCCTGATGTAACCTTCTTCTTCGGAGAATAAAAGCCAACCTTGTTTATCCTCTATCTTCTGAAGCAGGCCTTCTACCAGGATATCCGGTTCCTTATGTATAAGCTCTCGAGTTACCTCATCCATAACGAAGCGCTTTGCCGGGGAGAGCTTTTCTTTTAATAGGCCTGCGTCCTGGCCTAAAGCCTTGGCTGCGTCTTCTAGAGAAATTGATATTTCTTTACGCAGCAAAGCCTTAAACTCCGGGCTGAGACCAATCTGGTCTTCGCTAAAATAGAAAGGCAGGTAACTTATCCCTGATTGCGAGAGTGAATCGGCAAGCAAAACATCATCCTGCGGATTATCCTTGAGCTTCTCGGTAAAAAGGATATCCATCAGGACCTGTTTTGCCTGGCACTCCTTGAGGGTGGTTATAAGTTTGGCGTGGTAACTTCTTGGCCAGGGCCACCTGCCTAACCTGGTCAGGCTCTGGTCATCGATATCAATATGCACGACCGGCGAGCGGGCAATGTGGTTACCCTTTAACACAAACCTTAAGTCTAATGCCTTAAGTTCGAGTATCTGGTAGGTAGTAGATCCGGCCAGAAGCAAAAAAAGCCCGGCGAGTATAAAGGTAATGCCTAAGCTGATAAAAAGCTTGAGTATTGTCTTTTTATTCACCGGTTTTATGAGGGGCGGTCTTGACCCTAGAACCTATAATAGCTGGCTAATGAAATAAGCGAGCCGGAGTAATTCTCCACGGGTTCATTTGACCAGTTCTCTCGGTAGGTATAACTAAGGCCGATAGTGAGCGACTTGCTCCAGTTGTAGTATAAGGAAGAGGTCATGAGATAGGTCCTATCCCATTCCTTGAATTGAGAATCCAGCGACAACGGACGGGTGCGGTAATCGCGAAACTGCCTGCCGAAAGAGGCATAGCCGAATACCTTATCGTTAAAAAGGTGGGTTAGGGAAGCGGAAATCTTATACGAATCATAGTCGTAATATTTCAAATATGTTTCGTTAGAATCATTATAATAATACTGAAACCCTAACTTATAGAGATCTTTGGGTAGGTATTTGCCTACTTCATACTCCAGGGTATCCCGGAAATCGCTTCGCTTTTTATCGCTATACGTGACCGCCGCACTCCTGGTATGCCTCTGGGAATAATTCTGATAGGATAACTCATATCTAAAGCTATGGTATGCTTTAAATGGAAGGTCTTGCTTTATCTTAAAATCAAGCCTATCACTCACAAAGTCATCTTCGCCGGTATTAATGTAATTAGTCCAGTCAAGATAATACCCTGTACGTAAAGTCAGGTTCTTGTTTATCTTTTTCTCAAGGCCGGCGTGTAATCCGTTATTGAGCAAGTCAAGTTTGCTTTCTCCGGTATAGAGCAGATTCATAATCTCATATTCTAAGATAGCGCTTAGGGTCTTATTCAGGGGTGAGGTAAAGGTAGTCTTAAAGAAGGTCTGAACAAAAGCGTCTCCTATTCTTCGGCTGTCCAGGTGGGTATTACTATCATAACCCGCGGATACTGCCAGGAGGTTCTTGGTCTTGCCTTTTTCAAAGAAGGTCTTATCCACATTTTCATCAAGGGTGATCTTCTTGATTCTCGGGGTAACCTCTGCTGCGGTGATTCTATCAGAAGCAAAACAGAAAAGAGGCAGACACAATACGCCCAATATTACTAATAAAACTATCCTCTTATTCTCCTTCATTTTCTTCCCCCTTTTTATATTACTTATAAAGTAAGTCTCTGGGTTGTCCTAAATATTAACTTAAGGCTATCATTCAGAACCGCCAGGCTCTTCTTCACCTAAATCTTCGAGCTTCTTTTCTGCGATCTGCTCCTCTACTATCTCTTTAGTCTCGCTTATTGTATCTGCAACCGCCTGCTGCTCGGAGATAGTATTCTGGGTATCTTGCGCTTTCTCTTCCTTAGTCTTCGCTTCCTCCTTAGCCTTAGCAGCTGCCTCGCGCTCTGCCCTGACATTTGCTCTTCCTTCTGCGCGGCTGGAGAGATCCTCCGTAACTGCATCGGAACGACTGAATTCACGATTGGTAACCTGGGTTATAGCGCTGGGTGTATCAAACCTCTCGATAAAAGTCTTGAAGCCTTCCGGAAGCATGCTCTCAGAAAGTAGGTTTTTATCAGCATCGTAAGTCTTTATATAGACATCATCCTTATAAGCCTGAACCTCATCTTCATCCCTTTCGGAATATACGCTATAACTGCTGCCTCGGACTCCGGCTACAGTACTGGGAGTAGATACCTCAAAATCAAGGCCGGCTTTTATATTCTCTAAATTAGAATAGACCTTTCCCCGGGAGAGGTCTAATCTATCTATGCTCCCGGGCATAGCAGAATTTAAAACTATCATGGTCTTAGGGTCAATCCTGATAGTATTCTTCTTTTCTCGATCCAGGGCAACGTCAGCCTTAGAATGCCTGGCAGTGCGAATAGAATCCCCCATATTTAACTGCATCCCCTTCTCTGCCTTCTTCCATTCCTCTTCACCGTCAGGCTGTACCTGGACATTCCCTTCGACATAGATTATCTCTGCCGCCCTAAGTAAAGACTTTGAGCCGCTGATAACCAAAAATGAAATTAAGAAAATAACAGGAATATAAAATTTTTTCATACCCCTCTCCCTTTTATATTGTATATTAAATTAATTTCTTTAGAAACCTTTAGTAACCGACCAGAAGCCGTGGAAATGATCGCCATCCTTAGCCACCTGATGACTTAGGGGCCAGCCCAGGTCTACGCGTACCGATAAATTACGATCCGGGACAGTAAAAGTCAAACCGCACCCTATGGAACGCAGGGTTATGATTTTCTTATCATTCGGATCCCCGGCAACAGTCCATTGTTTGGGGCTCTTTAAGATCGACTGCGCCCAATCATAGAAGGTAAATAATTTTAATGAATCGTATAGTTTAGTCTTAGAATACGGGACGGTTAAGTGACGCGGCACAAAATAAGCAGGGAAGGTAAAACCAGCGTTTATAGCCCTGCCTTCGTCTCCGGGCGCCTGGGTGCGGGGAAACCCTCGGTTATCGATAACACCGCAATAGCCACCGACGCTAAAGGCATTTACTCCGGTAAGAGTCCCGGAGGCCTTCTGCCAACGGGCCTTGCCTACAAAGTCAATCCCCTTAAATAGTTTCTGCCGCCTGGCTATAGTAAAGAGATTCCTTATATAATCGCCTCTTGCGCCCACCGTGGAAGACTCATCTGATTTTCTCGGAGCTCCGCCCCACATATTAGGTATCCCCTTCTGAAGATCATTGGTAATTACCCAACGACCATATTTATCCGCTTTATTTAATGCCAAATTCCACTTAAGAATACGGAAGCTATCCCTCTTGGTCCTCTCCATATACTCTTCATATGGCTTATAC